>JANMDA010000109.1:0-8891 GCA_031376085.1 Chloracidobacterium sp. | reverse complement strand
TATTCATCGCCTCTTTTGGATTGACGTCACCAACGAGCGTAAAACCGCGACTCGCAATTGCGTTCAGACGTTTTTCAATTTCGTCATCTGAAAAAAGTTCACGCGCAGCCGCCTCGTTTTCAATTTGATTGATACCGACATCGATCACAGTCGAGCCTTCTTTAATATGTTCGCTGCGAATAAATCCGGCACGTCCGATGGCAGCGACGAGAATATCAGCTTGCCTGGTCTTATCGCTCAAATTCTCCGTTTGTGAATGACATATCGTAATAGTGGCGTTTTCACATAGTAGCAGCGTCGCCAGAGGCTTCCCGACAATGTTGCTGCGGCCTACGATGACAGCATGTTTGCCGGAGATCTCAATATCCGAGCGTTTTAATATCTCGATGACGCCAGCAGGTGTACACGGAATTAGCGACGGATAACCAAGCGACATTTTACCAACGTTTTCAGGATGAAAACCATCAACATCCTTGGCGGGATCGATCGATTCGAGTATCGCTCTCTCGCCGATCTGAGACGGCAAAGGAAGCTGCACAAGTATTCCGTCAACTTCATAGCGGCTATTTAGTTCTGAAATGAGCGAACGTAATTCGGCCTGTGTTGTCTCAGCAGAAAGATGATGATGTTCTGAAGTAATGTTCAATTCAGCGGCAGCTTTGACCTTTTTACCTACATAAACTTCCGACGCCGGATCGTCGCCGACCCGCACGACGGCAATGCAAGGTTTAAAGCCATGCTTTGCCGCCAAAATCGTCACTTCTTCGGCGATCTCAGACTGAATGGCATCCGCAATCACTTTTCCGCTTAGTATCCGTGCCCTCATAACTGTTTTGAGGTGATTTTACAGTAATCCACTCAAGTTTGCTAAAATCGACCAGTATATATGCGGAGTTTTATTTTCTTCCTGTGTCTATTTTTTCTGTTCACTGCTTGTAAAAGCGGTGTGGATTCCAATCAGGCATCGACACCCGCCAAGCGTTACCAACTAAAGGGCAAAGTCATCTCGGTTGACCGCACGGCAAAAAAAGCCAAGATCGACCACGAAGCCGTTGAAGGTTATATGGAAGCGATGACGATGGATTTTCCGATCCACGCCGACTGGATTTGGAACGACCTGACGCCCGGTTCCGACATAAGGGCAGAACTGGTCGTCGACAATTCTGCCAAAGATCCGTATTTTCTCGAAAATGTCGGCATCATAGCCGTTCCAAATCCAGATCAGCCGCCAGTTCCTATAAACGATAATTTTGCTCAGGTTGGTAATGAAGCTCCTGATTTTTCGCTAACTAATCAGGACGGCAAACGCATTTCGCTAAAAGATTTTCGCGGGAAAGCTCTCGCCATTACGTTCATCTACGCAAAATGCCCGCTGCCGGATTACTGCATAAAAATGTCTACGCATTTCAGTGACGCTGCAACTCAGATCGCCGACGATCCTGAACTCAAAGATAAAATTAGGCTTCTTAGCATCTCTTTCGACCCTGCAAACGACACGCCCGATAAGCTCCGCTCTTATGGCATCGGCTATCTCGGCAACGATCCGAAAACAAAGTTCGACGTTTGGCAGCTTGCCGTTGGCAGCGACGCCGAAGTGCGAAAGATCGCCGATTTCTTCGGCCTGCGATATGAGGTAGATAAAACCGACAAAACCCAGCTCAACCACAGCCTGCGAACAGCCGTAATCGCACCTGACGGTAAGGTAACCAAGATATTTCCAGGCAATGAATGGTCACCGGGTATGTTGTTGAAAGAACTGGAAGCGTCACTTGCTAAATGATCTAAGAAGGCTTGCGATAGATTTCATCCCCCGCGACCATTGTCATTATTACGTCACATGCACTCGAGGCGAAGATAGTGGCTGTGTGGATGTCGTTGATCGGCTGTTGCGCGACGTGTGAGAGCGAAACAGAAATGATGTCGGCTTGTTTGTCGGGTTTGAGTGTGCCGATAAGATGATCGAGGCCAAGGGCTTTTGCACCGCCGAGTGTTGCGGTTTCGAGCATTTCTTTTGCCGAAAGAAAACGGCGGCTTCCCTGACGGTTGCGTGCAGCAAGCGATGCGAAACGAGATTCTTCCAGAATGTCGCATATGTTGTTACTCGCGACAGAATCACTTCCCAACCCTACTGCAATTCCCTTATCGAGAAAGGCTTCAAACGGCGCATAACCGTGGCCGAATTTCGCATTTGATTTTGGGCAATGGGCTATCGATGATCCGCTTTTTGCGATCAGGTCGATATCGCTTCCGCTCACTGTAACGCAATGTGCCAACAAAGGTTTTGCATCCAAAACACCCAGGCGATCAAGATACTCGATCGTCGAGCAGCGTGGGCTTTGCCAATTGACGCCATATTTCTTGTAAACATCGGTAAAAAATCCGGTACCGTAACGTAAAAGAGCATCTTCATCCATCGACTCGGCAACATGAATTGTGAGGCGGACATCATTTTTTATCGCAAATTCTGCAATAAACCGAAAGAGTTTTGGGCTAACGGTATAAGGAGAGTGCGGCGAAATGCCAACCTTTACAAGCTCACTTTCGGTTTCACGCAGTGATTCAAATTTCGCGATTATTTTCTCAAGGTCAGCTTCGGCAGTTATGTCATCAGGAGAAAATTCGGTTTCCTGAAACAGAAGGCCTCGCAGGCCGACAGTTCTTAAAGCTTCAAAACCGGCAACACCGTAACGGCCGATATCCCCAAAACAGGTTACGCCGGCCTGCGCGCCTTCCAATGCTCCGGCAATTGCGCACTGGCGAATATCCTCATCAGACAAACCGGCACGAATTTCGTTCACCTTTAACAGCCAAGCAGAAAAATCGTGCTCGACATCGTCGAGAGCGCCGCGCATCGACGTGATCTCGAGATGCGAGTGACAATTTACAAAACCTGGCAGAATCGCAGCCTCGCCAAAATCTTCAATTTCAGCGTCTGGAAACTGTTCAACGATCTCTTTACGTTTTCCGACAGCAACGATCTCACTACCTTCAACAGCGACGCCGCCTTTTTCAATTGGCGGCGTTGTAATCGGCAGGACATAGTCAGCGGTCAGGATCTTCATTCTATTTTTGATTTGATTGAGCGCGGTAACGAGTAAGGATCGACGTTACATAGTTCTTTGTTGAAGATATCCCGATGCGCCCGATAAAATCATTTTCGGTAATCGTCGAGGCATCAATATCCTTCGTCCATTCTTCAACGCGGCTCGGCCCGGCATTGTAAGCGGCAAGCATCATCGCCGTTTCCGCCGGACGTCCATGATAATTGTCGCTTTGCTTTTCGAGATACCAGCATCCGGCCTGTATGTTGCGTTCCGGGTCACTAAGAAACTCGGCTACATTTTCAGATGTCTGTTTTTCATATTCGCGAAAACCAGTTTCTTTTGCCCAATCGCGGGCCACAACCGGCGTGACTTGCATCAAGCCGACCTCATCAGCCGCTCCGATCTTCCAGGCGCGGAAATAAGTTTCTTCGTAAATCAGGCTCCAGACAAGCTTTTCGTCGAGGCGATAAACACGCGCCTGCCGGGCGATCAATTCGTCGTACCGATGGACCCAATATGACGAAAAAAAATAGCCGCCGGCCAAACCAGCAACCGTCAGGATGAACAGACACGAGATGAAGTAACGATACATTGCGCCCTGATTCGCTTAAAAAGAAGCTAACCTTTCCGAATCTCCCGGCTCCGTTTCGGAGCTTGTGATATATCCGCCTCAATATCTGTCGATTCGGGTGAGGAATCAAAATCAGCGAGCATCTTGCCGTTCAAAGGCTCGCTCAGCATGCGCAGGCGCCCGACAAAAAGGTCGACATCGTAATCCGCTTCGAGCGCCATTTCGCGACGGATCTCAAGCAGCATTTCTAAAAACTTTGGCCTGCGATACATAATTCGTCCAACGGTTAATTGTTAACCGCTGAACGAACTTTCGTCAACCGAGCAGATTTCTGACGCTCATTCTTTCTAAGCAAAGGTTAATGAATCAGGGAGACCGCCGGAACATCATCTAAGAATGGAATCGACGCATCAGATCGCCTCTGTTCGATCAGAAACTCTCTGAGCCGCTCGTAGGCCATCGGTGCCGCAAAAAGATAACCTTGTCCGGCTTCACATTCGAGCATATTTAATTTTTTGAGTTGTGATTCTGTCTCTATACCCTCGGCGATGACCCTCAAACCGAGATTTCTGGCTAATGTCACGATCGCCCTAACAATGTCGTCGTTGCCGCCTTCTTCGTCGATCATCGAAACAAATGACTGATCGATCTTGAGGTTCGAGATAGGCAGCTTCATCAAATAACCGAGGTTCGAGTAACCGGTCCCAAAATCATCGATGTCTATTTCGGTTCCGAGCTGACGAAGCCGATTGAGCATCTCGACCGCCCTTTCGGAATGTTCGAAGAAAACGGATTCAGTAATTTCCAGTCTCAGATCGCGCGGCGAAAATGCAGTCTCATCCAGAATGCTCTCGATGGTTTTGACCAATGTCGGCTGTGCGAACTGTCGGCACGAAAGATTGACGCTCATCGAAAGCGGCATTTCGTCGCCGATCTCCATTTTCAATGAGCCTATTTCACGGCAGGCCCGACGCAGCACCTGTTCGGAGAGTTTATCGATAAGCCCGATCTCCTCGGCAAGTGGTATAAATTTGCTTGGCGACACCTCGCCCAGTTTCGCGTGATGCCAGCGTGCAAGGGCCTCTACGCCTTCGATCCTGCCTGTTGCAAGCGTATAGATCGGCTGGTAGCTGACAGCGAGTTCTTCACGCTCTACTGCACGGCGAAGGTCTGTTTCGAGTTGTAGTATCTCCTTGGCAGCACTGTGCATTTTTTCGTCGAAAACCTCATGCCTTGCTTTGCCGGCACGCTTAGCCTGATACATTGCGGTATCGGCGTCGCGCATTATATCTTCGGAAACTTTATGTTGTTCCGACGCATGAAGAATGCCGATACTCGCCGAGCTGTAGATCTCATGGCCTCTAAGATTGAATGCAATCGCGAATTTCTTCTGAATGCGTTCGGCTATCCTTGTGACTTCATTTATGTCGTATTTCCCTTGCACCAGGATCGTAAATACATAGCCACCTAGACGCGCGACGATATCCGCCGGACGCATGCAATCGGTCAATCGAGTTGCAATTTCCTTTAGCAGGTCGTCTCCGACCAAATGGCCCAGACTGTCATTGACATACTTAAAACGGTCGAGATCGATAAATAGGACGCTCACCTTGTAGTCTTGAATTTCGCGGGTCTTTTCGAGTCCTTCGCTAAGGTGATTCATGAAGAACGCACGATTTGGCAATCCGGTCAGTGCGTCATGCGTCGCTTCATGCTGCAGCTTCTCCTCGGCGAATTTTCTTGCTGTAATATCCTGTATTTGAAATATAAGGTTTGGGTGCTCGGATTTTTCATCGCTGGCGGCCGATACACTCCATGAAGTCCAGACAATGTGTCCGTTTTTATGGATATAACGTTGTTCTCTCTGATGGTTGGCGATCTTTCGGGTAATTAGTTCGTGGACCTTGATCAGTGCATCACCCAGATCGTCCTGCATCGTCATCGCATGAAAGTCTGAGGTCAGAAACTCGTCTTCCGAATAGCCGAGGATCTCGATCATCGCCCGGTTGACCTTAAGCCATTTTCCTGCAGGAGCGACCAAGCCGATGCCGATCGGAGCATAGGTAAACGCGCTGCGAAAACGTTCTTCCGAATCGCGAAGTGCGGCCGATGTAGTTTCCAGCTCGCTGGCGTGCGCCTGCGCTTCTTCTGCCCGCTGCACCGATATCTCAACATTTTTGAGGTACATCCGGTAGGACAAAAATACAAAGAAAATTACGGGAAAAGTTGCCAAAATAACTCCTAATCCCATAACGTCCGAAATCATAATCAGCAAACCGGCACTTGCGGCTCCGATAAAATACGAGAAGAATGTCCAGATGTATTTACTCTTCCATGTTTCCCAAAAAGGAATTCCGTCTTTTAGAGTCCTGTGAAAAGATGCGAGTGACGTGTTTACAAGAAATTGGGTTAAAGCAATAATCGAAAGAGCTATAACAAAACTTTGCCGGTAATCGGCACGTCCGTGAAGATGGCTATCGGTATATAATCCAAATGCTTTCAATACCCAGACAACGACGCTTGTCGAAACCGCCATAGTCGCCGCGTTAAAAACGACCGTTACTTTTCTTTTGCAAAATCTCCAGGATGATGCCGTAGCTTCGGCAGCAGCGAGCAACACGGCAAATTCGCCGCCGTATAGCAGCAGCGTTAGAAAAATAAAAATATCCGAGACCGAAATATGAGAGTTAAATCTCGGCATCTCGATCGTAAGGCGTGATCCGACCGCGATCGTAAAAATTGCGAGCAATACAAAATAGGCATCGACCTGTCTTAGATCGACATTAAAAAGAGCCCACAAAATGCAAAAAGCCCCGGCGACGATCACCGTCACCATGTAGCTATTCGACATCTTAAGTTTGTCCATTTAGTGTCCCTTTACAAGACCTTGGCAAGTGGGGTCGCCGGCCACGACGGGATTAATTGCTTTAGAAACTGGATACGAGGGAAATTGCTTTTGAAGATCTATCTTGTGAAGGCAAAAAAAGGCTGTTTCACGGCCACTAATATTATCGCGTGTTAAAACATGTTTTGTCTAGTAATTTCTTTAGTTTAAATACAAGCTGCAATACGACCGATAAGATAGCGATACCTTCCCGAAAATGTACTTAAGGCACTGAAACAGCTTGAAACAAGATATTTCACTAAACTGCCTGTTTACTGATATATACAATCCAAAAGCTTTGTTCCATTCTGTGGTTTCAGCCACTCAATTTATTGATAAAAATGGGTTAATTCGCAACAACACTAAATTTAATAGCTTTTTGATCATTTTGCGTCCCAAAGCAGCGTCATAAACCCTTAGTTTTATAGCAAATTAGCGAAATTCGTCCATGAGGAAGTGTTTCATGCTTGTGAGGTGAAACGAAACACCAAAAGTAAAGAGGCCGCCATTTTTGACAGCTTCTTATTGAAAGAGTTTTGGATGAGTTAGATACAATACTCCTGAGAGTCTTATGAATCTAAGGAGCCGGGAACATGCACGCCGTGTTGTCGCCTAGGGCCGAATTTGCAATCCCATCCCCGACCAATACGCCGTCGCCGACGAGGACGCCGTCGCCAACCAACACGCCGTCGCCAACCAGGACGCCTTGTCCGTTGACCCACGGAGTGAATGTTCCGGCCATTGCATTTGCACTGAGGAACAATGTTCCGTCACCGACGAGCACACCGTTATTCTTGATCGCTCCCTGATAGAGCGTCAGTGTACCCGATGTTTTCGTGGTCGATTTTGTCATCGTGGTTCCCGAAAATGGTGTTCCGTCGCCAACTAGTACACCGTTGGCATACATTCCCTGCCATTTGACCATCAGGTCGTTGCCGTAGAGAAAGCCGTGATTCGTTATCACGCCCTTGCCCCAGTATGCCGTCTCGCCCCAGAAATTGCTCGACTGCGATGTAGGCAAAGCGCTTTTGAGCATGGCCGCGCCGTTGGTCGTCGGCACGGTTGTTTGCACCAATCTTGCAAGCCTAACCGCTCCGTCTATGTTAAGAAGGCCCGCACCCTGCTCGACCGAATTAGCACCCGCTATTGGCTGCGCCGAATACATCAGGATCGCCTTAACGAGGTTTGGCGTCAGGTTTGGATTAGTTTCAATGAGCAAACTGGCCGCACCGGCGACGATCGGGGCCGCCATCGACGTGCCGGAGAGGTACATGACCTTATCCGTGTTCGTGGTGGCCGTGCCGGTACGCAGTGTCGTGTAGGTACGCGACAAAAGGTTTTCGGTTCCGTTGTAGTAAGCCCGTGCACCGATCAGCTTGTTACCCGGAGCAACTAGGTCGGGTTTGATAAGGTTGTCATATTTTCTTACACCGTTGACCGTCTTATAGCCGCGTGTCGGACCCTTTGAGCTATAAGTCGCTACGGTGTCGTCGCCGCGAGTTTCGGTACCAAAGGTATTCGCCGCACCGACCGTGATGACCGAAGGCTCGATGCCGGGCGAACCAATCGTGCCGTAAAGTTTGTTGCCAAGCAAATCTTTGCCGTAGTTACCAGCGGATGCGACAACCACGATCCCGGCATTGACCGCACGACGGGCCGCCAGGCAGAGCGGGTCATTCGTATAGCTGCCCACGGCCATCGTGCCGACGCTCATATTGATGACGCGGATGTTCCACGCCGCTTTGTTCGCAACCGTCCAGTCAAGCGCCGCGATCAAGGCGCTGGACGTTCCAGTTCCGAGGCCGTTTAGGACGCGAAGGTTAATAAGATTCGATTCATTTGCGACGCCCTGATAGGCACCGCCGCTCACAGATGGGTCGCCGGCGAACATGGATGCCACATGCGAACCGTGTCCATAAGGGTCGCCGGTGATGTTCTCACCGGTAAAATCTTTGCTGTATTTAACTTTGGAAACCGTCGATCCGTATCTCCAGTTCAAAAGGTTGTGCGAGGAGTCGATCCCGCTGTCGATGACGGCAATATGCCCGACGCCGCCCGCGAGCCATGTGTTCGGATCGCTGTCGCCACCGTCGCTGATGCCAGGAATATAATAACCGGTCGTCGTGCCGATGTGCTGGAAAGACTTGATCTCGCGGTCGGGCGAGACATACGTTACGTTGTCAGATTTAACAAGCTCCTTGATCTTCGAAAGCGGAAGCTCGGCGCTGACGAGGCCGAGATTGTAGTAGGCTTTTTTGACCGTACCGCCTACGGTTGCGAGATCGGTCATGATGATGCCATTTTTGTCCTTGTTCGACCGCACTTCGCGGCCAAAAATCTCAGCGCGTTCGATTTCGCTAAGGTCCGCAGCCGTATCATTCAAGTTCGTTTC
>JANMDA010000062.1:0-1875 GCA_031376085.1 Chloracidobacterium sp. | reverse complement strand
GTATCTGCCTGGCAAACTGCGATCGAGACCTTTTCCAATAATCCTCTACTTGGCCGCGGCGTCGGAATGCCGATCGCAAATGCGCAGTTTACCGATCCGTCGGGCAGTGTTCGGCTGCTGACGGACGCGCATAATACTTATCTGAGCCTACTCGGGGAAAGCGGATTGATTGGATTCCTGACCTTTTTGAGCATCGTTGGATTTGCCAGCCTTACGTTATTTCAATGGAAGCCGGAAGACGCATCTTTCAAGATAATCAGACTTTGTCTCTTGCTCGCGCTACTCGACGCCGTTTTATATCAAGGCTTGACCGGCTCATACGAAGACGCTCGGCATCTGTGGGTTTTGTTCGGAATAGCGGCCGCGGCCAAGCGAATGCACAATGCTCAATGAATGAAATTGTGCATTGTGCACTATGCATTTTGCATTACCCGAAGATATTCCGCACCTTGTCCATCAGCGATTCGTCCGAGAAATCTGCGTCCTCGATCTCGGCGAGTTGTTCGAGGAGTTTGCGTTGTTCCTTGGTGAGCGTTTTTGGCGTGACGAGCGTGACCGCGACGAAAAGATCGCCTTTGCCGCGTCCGCCGAGGTTCGGCATTCCGTGGCCTTTTATCCTAAAGATCGTGCCGGTCTGTGTTCCCGCCGGGATTTTTAATTCTTCTTCGCCGTCGAGAGTTTTGACGTTGACCTCGGCTCCGAGCGCGGCTTGGGCAAATGTCACCGGCACGGCTGAATAGAGGTTGGCTCCCTGACGTTCAAAATTCTCATTGGCGGCAACGTGCAAGACGATGAAAAGATCGCCTGACGGCCCGCCGTTCACACCCGCTTCGCCTTCACCGGTTACGCGCAGGCGCGAACCTGTCTCAACGCCGGCAGGTATCTTGATCTCGATCGTTTTCTCTTTTTCCACACGGCCCTGTCCACGGCATTTCTTGCACGGTGTTTTGATTATCTGGCCCTGACCCTGGCAGGTCGCGCAGGTGCGCATAACGCTAAAGAAGCCCTGCTGGTAACGCGTCTGGCCGCTGCCGCTGCAAGTGATGCAGGTCTCGGAGTGTGTTCCCTTTTCGGCACCGCTGCCGTCGCATTCGCCGCATTTTTCGAGACGCGGAATGCGAAGTTTCTCGTCCTTGCCGGTCGCAGCGTCCTCAAGCGAGATCTCAAGATCGTAGCGCAGATCGGAACCGCGCTGCACGGTTGTCCGCCTTCGTCCCTGCTGGCCAAACATATCGCCGAATCCGAAAATGTCGAAAATGTCCTCGATATTCGAAAACCCGGGATCGAATCCGGCACTTCCAGCTCCGACGCCCTGATGTCCGAAACGATCATAAGCGGCACGTTTCTGCGCATCCGAAAGCACCGAATACGCCTCAGCAGCTTCTTTAAATTTATCTTCCGCCTGCGGATCGTCGGGATTCTTGTCGGGATGATGCTGGACGGCCAGCGAGCGATAGGCGCGTTTTATCTCGACGTCGGTCGCGGTCCGTGTCACGCTTAAAATTTCGTAATAATCTCTTTTGCTCATTTAAAAGCGCCAGTTCAACCTGATGAACTGACGCTATTAATATTTTGCGACATCTGCCGCATTTTCTCAAGTGGTTTGTTGATCTCGCTACGAGTCGGCTTATTCGGAAAACCACGTTGTGTCAGAATCGGGAGCGATAGCGACTGGGTTCCGTCCATCGGAAAGTTGCGTCATATTCGGAAAGTTGTGCTTTTTCGAGAAAGTTGTGTCGAATCGAGAAAGTTGTGCTTTTTCGAGAAAGTTATGTCATATCGGGAAAGTTGGTATATCAATTTTCAAAAGAGCGCGCTAGTTTGGGAATCGCACGACGCTGCACAAGCCCGCACGTTAGTAAGGGCGGAACACGC
>JANMDA010000056.1:0-2717 GCA_031376085.1 Chloracidobacterium sp. | reverse complement strand
CTTTATCTCGGCAAACGCGTTTCGGGCAACCTCAATGTCGGCGATCTTCCCGTCCTTCGTCATATCCCTAAGCAAAGTCGCGAACGTCATGGCGCTGTGATGATGGGCCATCATCAGGACGTGATGCGGGCTTTTGTGCATCGCCTCCATATCCATTTCACCTTTCGACATCTTTTTTTCGCTCTGAGCGGCGATGATGCCCGCGCTAAATAGAACAACACCTATAGCTATCAATACCAATAACATTTGTTTTTTCATTTCTTTCTCCTATAAATTGTCGTTAACCTAAATCACTGAACACCCTTTTTGCGGCGCAGTTTCAATTCTTTGCCAGCAGGTTATAAATCGTAGCTAAGAGCCACGCGAAAATTCCTGCGAATACACTCCATCCAATAAGTCCACAAATGACGCCGATTAGTGAAAGCACGAAGCCGGACTTACCCATCTCCATATGAAAGAGATTACTGGTCATGTTCATCATTGCTCCCGGAATCATCCAGACCAACAGGGAGCAGATTATCCACACAATGGCGGCGGTGATAGCACTCGCCAGTCCAAATTTTATCGAATCAATTTTCATGACATTGTCCTTTTCTGTCTATCAACCCCTTGTTAGCACTTAAGTCCTCTAAAAATCGATTAGTACCTAAAAAGCCTATTATCAACGGAATTTGGTTAACGAGAGAGCGTTATCTGAGTGCAACCTTGGTAAGGCACTCAAATTTCATTCGTGTTGATTCAGCTTGTCTCATTTTTAATCAAATATAAATGTGTGTCAGTGTGGTAGCACACTATGTAAACGCAACTAAATATTATTCGACGCCGTCAATTTTTCTGGTAAAAGGGAGCAACTAGTAGTATGTTAAACTAGGTGAAACTTTGTTGTTTTGCCTCCTTATCCGAAAAGGCAATTGCCCCTGTTGCGGGCAAGCGCAAAGCCGGGAATCTCGAAAGCGGGACGTCCGGCTGCCGAAGTGAGGAATTAATGCAGAAAAAACTACTCCTTTTTTTGGGCATAGTTGCCGCTCTGGCAGGCATTTCATTTGCCCAACCCGACGATTTACAAACCACTACAGCGATTAATATCAGCGATAAAAGCGTTGTTGTTAATCTGAGTCGCCCGCGAATTGTTGCGGTCAAGGCCTCAGCCGTTGAGGCTTCGGTGATCGTCAATACCGAGTCGCTTGAGCGAACAGCGTTTGACCTGCTCAATCAAAAACGAGCTGATAACGGCCTACAGTCATTGGCCTGGAATGAGCAGCTTGCGACAGTTGCACGGTTGCATTCGCACAACATGGCCGTATTTAACTTTTTTAGCCATCGCGGGCTCGATGACAAGATGGTCAGCAACCGTGCTGACGACGCGGGAATGAATAAATGGCGAGCGATCGGTGAGAACATTGCTTTTAATCGCGGTTATCAGGATCCCATTGGCAAAGCCGTCCAGCTTTGGCTCAATTCTCCATCGCACCGGCGAAATTTGCTCGACAATAATTGGAAAGAAACGGCGGTCGGAATCGCAGTCGCGGCGGATGGATCGTATTACCTTACGCAGGTTTTCTTGAAAAAATAAACAAGTAACTACGAGCGGAGCGAATAATAGTTAGAATTGTTGAATTCCGAATTTCCAGCATATAGGAAATTCGGAATTTCTATTTTATTCTTGAGAGATGCCCGAAGGTTTTTCGCTGCCCTCATTTGCTAAGATAAATTTGCAATTGCTCATTTTGGGCAAGCGTGAAGATGGTTTTCATGAGCTTTTTACTGTTTTTCAAACGGTTTCGCTGCACGACTCTTTATCGTTTGAGGCGAGCGACAGGTTGACGCTCAATTGTAATTTGAAATATCTGCCTACAGATGAACGAAATTTGATCATTCGAGCCGGGAAGGCTTTGCAGAAACGCTTCGACATTAACAAAGGTGCGACCATCTACCTTGAAAAGCGTATTCCATCGCCAGGCGGCCTTGGCGGCGGATCGTCGAATGCGGCGGTTGCTTTGATCGGTTTGAAAAGGCTTTGGCAGATCGACTGCAATTGTGAAGAACTGCAAGAAATAGCATCAGAAATCGGTTCCGATGCACCTTTCTTTTTGCACGGCGGTACGGCGATAGGTACTGGACGCGGCGAAATGATCGAGCAGATAAATGATATTAGCGGCGAATTTATTCTTATTGTTACCCCGAAAGAGCGGGTCTCGACACGTACAGCCTTTGGTAAAATCGAGGCTGTGACCTTGACAAATGAAGCGTTAAAACATAACCTCTCAGTTTGCCGTTTGGAAGCAGAATCTCTGGATTTACACCATTCGGTATTGAAAAACGATTTTGAAAAGAGCGTCTTTAGCGCTTTTCCTGAGATCGAGCGAGTTAAAACGACTTTGCTTGAACTCGGAGCAGTAAATGCCGCGATGAGCGGCAGCGGAGCAAGCGTCTTCGCAATATTTGACAAAGAAGAGACATGGCAAGCTGCACAAAAAGCCCTTGATCGAGAGGTCACCTGGCGAAAGTTTGCCGTATCAACCGTGTCGCGGTCAGCGTATCGCGAAGCCTTGCAATTGCAAGGCAGTTAGGTTGTTTCCGAGTCGTTTCTTTAATTAGCAGTGGGGCGGAGCCCCGTTGTAAGGCCCCGGTCTTTGGTTCCGGCCATCGTAGGGTAGAATACTCCCCCCCCAGCCCAATATGAATAGAAAACGGACAGCCGCAGCGGACTGTCCGTT
>JANMDA010000434.1:0-7160 GCA_031376085.1 Chloracidobacterium sp. | reverse complement strand
GAGATGCCGGAGATAAACAAACGGCATCTCACGGCCCCAACTACGAAATCTCACCCGCAGATGCTCTTCGATCTCGTCATGATAAACCAACTCACGGCCCAGAGCCTTCGCCGTCCATTGCCGCGTTATATCATCCTCAGTCGGCCCCAAACCGCCGGTCGTTATCACAATATCCGACCGCCGCATCGCGTCACGCACAGTTTCCTCAAGACGCTCACCGTCATCGCCGACGATGGTCTTCAACTTGACCTCGATACCAATGTCGTTAAGTTTCTCGGTCAGCCAAAGACTGTTCGTATCTGTCTTAGTCGGCGTGAGAAGCTCGGAACCAATGGCAATAATTTCCGCGGATAACATAGGCAGAACCGCCTGCGTAAGCAGGTGGCATACACGTCAAATAAAATCAGGCAAATCATCACCTTGCCCGTTAATCACATAATCACAAGCAGCCGAAACACTCGTATCTTTCCAAAGATAACGCCTGCTGCCGCCGTCAACCCAAGGACTGTGTGAAAACAACCAAAGACCCGCAGATTTCATAGCCCTGGTAGAATAAGCCTTAAAATCACGCAAGGCTGCCTCAGGTCCAACTTCGGCAAGCCACACGACCAAATGAACATGATTGGTTCTTACATTGATCGCAATTAATCGCCAACCTCTATAAGAACATACTTCTCTAATAGACGTCTCGACCGCCTTGCGCCGGGGAGCATCAAGAACCACTGGTTCCGATTTCAGTTTCTTGTCCTGTTGGTTTTTTAGAATTGGATTGGCTGCAACTCGTGGTTCGCGAAATTTGTTGTGGTATCTATCAATAGAACCGCGCTCATCTCCGTGTTGCCATGTTCCATACGTTCTAAATGTTATGAAGTATGCAAGCGGATAGTCGTTGCCGTCCCACTCTCTCATTGCGTTGACCTCGTCTCATGTTCGTGCCACCTGCTTACGCAGGCGGTTCTGCCTTTGTTTTAATCTTTATAAATCTCGACCACAGGTTTTCCATCGTTGCCGATATACGCCCGAAACATGCCATCGGTATTGAATGAGATCGCCATGTTCCCAAACTTGTCCATCGCGATCACGCCGCCGTCGCCGCCGAGTTTTTGCAATTTTTGTTTAATGACGGCATCGGCCGCTCCTTGGACGGTCATCGCACGATATTCCAACAATGCGGAAATATCACGCGCGACGCCGAGGCGGATGAAATACTCGCCCCAGCCTGTCGCCGAAACGCCGCAAGTTTCGTTATTCGCATAAGTTCCGGCGCCGATTATCGGTGCATCTCCCACACGGCCGTACTTTTTATTATCCATGCCGCCAGTCGATGTGCCCGCTGCGAGATTTCCCTCTTTATCAAGCGCTACTGCACCAACTGTCCCAAAAATCTTTTCCGCTTTTTCCGAATAGCCGTCATCAAGAAAGCTGACTTTTTTCGGAGCCTGTTGCTGTTCCCTTTCTATTTGCTTCAGCTTTTGCAATCCATCCCAGCGCTCCTGCGTCCAAAAATACTTTTCATCAACCAGTTCGACCTTTTGTTCCTTTGCAAATATCTCGGCTCCGTCACCAAACATCAATACATGCGGCGATTTTTCCATTACTGCTCGAGCCAGCGTGATCGGATTTTTAACATGATGCAATCCCGCTACGCCGCCCGCTTTTAACGTTTTGCCGTCCATAATCGACGAATCAAGCTCATTCTTGCCATCGGCATTAAAGACCGCGCCCTTGCCCGCGTTAAAAAGCGGCGAATCTTCCATCATCCTGATCGCGATCTCAACCGCGTCAAGACTCGATTTGCCATCCTGTAAAGCCTTATAACCGGCCATAACGGCTAAGGTCAACTTGTCACGATATTCCTTTTCCTTTTCGGGCGTCATCGATCCCTTCTTCATGCTGCCCGCACCGCCGTGGATGATAAATCCGATACGCGGATTCTGCGGCGACTGAAGCTGCTTGATCTCCGCAAAACCGCCCTTCTGCGCTAACGCCGTGAGCGGTATAAAAAAACATACAAGCAACAATGCAACGATAATTTTCTTCATATTTTTGTGCTTTTTGTGCCTTTTGTGGCTATCGATTTAAATAATCCCGCACCATCTTCATATCATCCCAAACCTCGCGTTTTTTGTGCGGGTCGCGAAGCAGATAAGCCGGATGAAATGTAGGCATTACCTTAACGCCCAAATAGTCGTGAAATTGCCCACGCAGCTTGCCGATCGGCACCTTTGTTTCGAGTAGATTCTGCGCCGCCGTCGCACCGAGAACAACGATCACCTTAGGACGAACAACAGCGATCTCACGTTTCAAGAACGGCTTGCAAACAACCGACTCATCAGGCTCTGGAGCTCGATTCTTCGGCGGACGGCATCGGTTGATGTTGCCGATAAAAACATCTTCGCGTTTAAGATCGATACTCTCAATAATTTTTGTCAAAAGCTGTCCCGCACGCCCGACAAAAGGTTCACCCTGCTCGTCCTCATCAGCACCCGGAGCTTCCCCGACAAACATCAGATCAGCATCAAAATTACCCACACTGTTCACAACCTGCGAGCGCCCAAGCGTGCTCAATTTACATCGCGTGCAATCCGGCCCGATCTCAGCCCGGATCTGCTCAATGGTTTCAGTTGGTTCCGGCAGTGCCGGTGTTGTTTCAAATAACATTTCTGTAAGAGTTACGCCTTTAGGCGTGATTTCGGAATTTAAAGTTGTGCTTTCAGACGTATTCTCACTCGAATTTGTTCCACCGTCTGTTCCATTTGTTCCACTCTTCTGGAACGGAACAGCCGTCTCGCGTTTTGACAAAGACGGCAGCGAAGCCAGCCGTGATTCTCCCGCCGCACGTACCTTCGGCGTCTCCGGCTTTGAAATTTCGGATTTAAGATTTGAAATTATTTTCTCGACCGCGACGGCATCCGCTTTTTTCTCGACTCTCAAATCACTTTCAACTCGCTCAGTCAATTTCACATCAAGCGATTCAACACCGATCTCCTGTAGAAAAAGTATTTGCTCGCGAACATCGGCGATCAATTGATTTAACTCTGAGGATTTCTCCATGGATTTATCTGTCTTTATCCGCCTGATCCGTTAAATCCGCGTTCAAAAAAACTTTTCTATGAGGCCGTCTTCGCATCCGCACTCTTCGCCGCCGCTTTCTTTTTTCTCAATTTAATAACTTGATCCAGTATCTTGTCCGCCATGTCTCTTTTCGACATCAAAGGCAAGTCCTGTTTGCCGCCAAGATGCGTCAAAATCGTCGCAATATTTGTGTCGCTATTAAAACCCGCACCTTTTTTAGTGATGTCATTCGCAACGACCAGATCGAGCTTCTTTTTCTTCATCTTCGCCCGCGCATAGCCGACGACATCATTAGTTTCCGCCGCAAAACCGACAACAAGCATTCCTTCGGGGCGATTCTTCGAAACCTCAGACAAAATGTCCGGCGTTTTCTTGAGTTCCAGGATCATAAAATCCCGTCCGTCCTTTTTGATCTTGCCCTCAGCCGCGTTCGCGGGAGCATAATCCGCAACCGCTGCCGCTCCGACAAAAACAGTCGCTTTCGGCAGTTCTTTCATTACCGCGTCATACATTTCTTCGGCAGAAACCGCTCGAATAATATTTACATTCGCCGGCGGATCAACCGTCGTCACGCCTGCAACAACTGTCACGCTCGCTCCTCGCTCCGCTGCCGCCTCAGCCACCGCAAAACCCATCTTCCCCGACGAATGATTTGAGATAAATCTAACAGGATCGATGGCCTCTCGCGTTCCGCCAACGGTGATCAACAACCTCTCGCTTTTCAAATCACTGGTCTTTGGCTTTCGGTTTTTATCATCTGATCCGCGTTCATCCGCGTCAATCTGCGGCAAAATAACTTCTTCTCCCCGCCTCTGCGTCTCTGCGGTTAACAACGCCATTGCCTGCGCGACGATATTCTCAACATCCTCAAGCTTCCCTGTTCCGACCGTCTTACAAGCCAATTCGCCCGCGACCGGTTCGACAAAATGCACGCCGTCTTTTCGAAGCAGTTTGATATTTCGCTGCGTCGCCGGTTGTTCCCACATCGTCGTGTTCATCGCCGGAGCGATCATCACCGGAGCAGTCGTCGCCAGATAAGTAGAAGAAAGAAAATCATCCGCAATGCCGTTAGCAAACTTAGCAATGATATTCGCCGTCGCCGGAACGATCAGCAGCAGATCGATATTTTGCGAAAAATTAATGTGGGCTATCGGATCGGGATTCACCGGGTCGTAATCGTCAACAATTACGTGCTTGTCTGTGAGAGCCCTAAAAGTCAGCGGCTGAACAAACTCCGTCGCATGCCGCGTCATCGCCACACTAACATCGCAACCAGACTTTTGCAGCAGCCGCATCACTTCTACAGCCTTGTAAGCCGCAATGCCGCCCGTCACGCATAGACCAACTCGGTATTTCGTCATAAACAGCTCCGATTTTACACCAAAAGCTATTATATCAGCGAAGCTAGCTTGCCGCTTTAGCGAGTCGGTCAATCGGTGCGTTTTTTCTCGGCTGTCCCTTCTTCCTTGGCGTCGTGCATTTCCAGAACAACGCGGAAAAAGATGCCGAAAACTACGAGAATCGAGACAACTAACCCTACGCTAAATACTATGATGTCGTTCAACTGGCCCTCCGTGACGTCGATCCATACAAACCGAGTGCGAGAATTGAAGGAACCCAGAGACCGACAAAAACTGCTGTATCACGATTTCCAGAACCTAAAATCCCAAACCACAATGAGACGGAGAATAGAAAAGATAAGAATGCCGCCGATAAAAAGAACATCTCTGATCGAGTGAGTTTCATATATTTAAATTTATATTCAAAAGCTGTTAACAGAACTTTAATTAGTAATAAATTGCTTTCGTGAATTGATGAAAATCGGATTCAAATTTTGTCGCGGATTGAGACGCGATTACGATCATGTCGATCGATCGGGATCAAAGAAACATTTCCGAAATTTTCCGCAATGTCTTTCCAAACAGGAAATCGCCTATTCCGGCCTTCTCGTGCGAGAGATCGTAACCTACCAGCTCGACATAAGCACGGCCGCCTGCAGCAGCCTTGTTTTTGGTGCCATTAACATCACAAACGCCTTCCCAATAGACGACCATCATTGAGCCTCGCGTGTCGATTTCTTGATCATCGATCAGCGGTGTGAGCCGGAGTTCGATATCGAGACTCGGCACGCGGATCTGCCACCCGGCTGGGTATTCTGCTCCAGTATTTGGACTAAGCCAAGTCGAAAGCACATTGATCTCAAAATCGCTGCGTTTCAGATATGTACATTTGCCGTCGTGGGCAACATAAGTTCCGGTCGATTCTCCGTCCATCTCGCCGGTCTTGGTTTTGAACTGATATAGCATCAGCTCGGTCTCGTCATCAAATTGAATACTAAACCAATCCCAAACGCCGTGTTCCCAGCTTCCAAATTCACGATCCATCCACGCCGAGCCGGTAAACGTCTCTATCTTGTCCGACTCACTTATCTGTCCCGTCACATTCATCCGCGTAAACGAAAAATGGTTTGAAGCACCGTCGCCTTTCCTGGCAATTCCGTTGCCACCGTCGCCATTGAGCACCAGCGGCTTTGCTGATTCGAGCACAGCGTCAAATACAAGTCCCTCCTCAAGCGTCGCATGCAAAATGTGCTTTCCCGCGATCTCGCGCAGCGACCAGCCGCCAAGATTTACATCGCACGCCGTCTCGCTAAACCGCACCGGCACATCAAGCGGTTTATCAAAACTCCGAATATGGTCATAACGAAACCGCTGGCCGGTAATGTCGGAAATGGCAAAGTGCGCAAAATACATCGGGTTCGCGAGTATCGTCATCGGGAAAATGCCCATACGGTCGTTATCGGTTCGCCGTTTAAAGAATACGAGCTCAAAGCCGAATTCGCGTCCCTCCTGTGTTTTGCAGTGGCCCGTGTAGTACCACCATTCAGTCTGCACATCCGGCTTCGCAAAAAGGTCCTCAGGCAGCGTGACCTGTCCGTCAGTCGGCGGCTTATTTAAAGTTGTTCCTTTGTTTCCCAAAAGATCGGCCACACCATCCAAAACTGCCCCGGCAAAGTTCTCTAAAGGTTGAAATAGATGGTCGTACATAAGGAATGGCATTCGGCAAAAATTATCTATTAGATGCAAAGTCCCTGTTGCTTCGGTTTAGGCTTTTGAGAAAATCTTCGAATCGCGGCTCTTTCGTCAGCAACTCAACCTCCTCAACTGCCCACGGCGAAAATCCATTCGCCGGATCAGTTACGTCATTGATGAATTTGTTCCAATCGACCCATTTTGTATTGTAGACCTCTTTGGGATTCGGGCGTGGCCGCGCTGAGCAGAAGCCGACCAGCACAGGACAGATCTCGTTTTCGACGACGCCGTCTTTTTCCGCGCAATAACGAAAATCGGGAAGGACAACGTCGAGTTGAACACCGCTTATCCCAAGTTCGTATTTCATGCGGCGGGTCGCCGCCTGCTCGACGGTCTCGTGAAGCATTACATGGCCGCAGCACGAATTTGACCAGACGCCGGGCCAAGTCTTTTTAGTCAATGCGCGTTGCTGTAGCAGCAGTTCGCCTTTGTCATTGAACAGAAAAACAGAAAAGGCGCGGTGGCGTTTCGTGCTGCCGTTATGCGCCGGTAATTTGCGTGCGGTGCCAATGGGACAATCGTCTTCATCGACCATGACGATCATATCGTCAAAGGCGTAATGATATTTTGTGTAATAAACAGATAGCGAAATCAGAACTACGATTCCAATCATTAGCGGCGCATACATTCCTGAAAAAAATGCGATTGCCGTCCAGAAGAAGATTATGAAAAAGCTGCTGGAAACAAGCTGTGCCGGAACAGGCAACAGTGGCTTGCGGATATATGTGAAAATCTCCAAAACCACCGCCGCAGTCGCACCCGAAAATATCCAGCCTGTAAAATTCGACCACGGCACACCGTAAAAGGCGCCGCCGCCTTCGTAACGCCAAAAACCTATCCTTACTGCTCCCGGATCGATAACCAGATCGAAACCCAGCAATATCATCGCGACCAAAACTACCCTGACCGCCAACCGCCTACGGCCAACCGCCAACCGAGCCGCAACCGCATACGCCGCCAGAACCAGTGGCGTCCAGGCAAGTGCGACGGTCC
>JANMDA010000430.1:0-5410 GCA_031376085.1 Chloracidobacterium sp. | reverse complement strand
TGCTTCAAAGCCTTTGGCAAAGCCCCGGCAACATCGCCGAGCCCGCCGGTTTTAGAGTATGGGACTGCTTCCGCTGATATAACCGCGACTCGCATTTAGATGGCAAGCGTGATAGCACCGGTCACGCCGTTGTAATGAAGAGTACAATGCTGAAGATAGTCACGACCGATAAGAGCGACCAGGCCTTGTGCTGCCAGGTTCGCTCCCATCGCATGGGGAATTTCGATTCTTATCGGAGATCCAACGATCTGCAATTGAATAGGATAGACGTTTTGTTGTGTGGATTCATGGGAAGCAGAGGTCATCTGAACTACATCTACTATGGGCAAATTTAGATTCTTGGCAAAACTATTATCAATACACGTCACTGATGCGCCGGTATCGACAACGGCATTACCGGTTAACATCTGTGGAAGCGGCAAACCTTTTTGTAACAATTGGTCGGTAAAACTCTGAGCCAACCCTATAACGGTCTGGACCACAGGACCCGATTGGCGCAGAGCTATGGCAGGAGGAATTGGTACAACTGTTCCATCCGCCGTTTGGCCTTTGCCATCATACTGAACGTGTAGAATCGGCACTTAGTATTCCCAAAGTCAAAGCTGGTATGTCAACGGTGGTTTCCACCTCCTGACGAATTTCGCGCACCAAAAAAGATTGCAATCCGAAACGGCGCGCTCCTTCCGAGATACCCTCTTCTATAGTGTTGAAGACCCCAATTATTTCCGAGCCCTTTATAAGCACAAATTTACCAAAACTGGTCTTTACCAGTTCATCATGCTTTTCCTTATAAAGTTTCCGCTCTTCATCTAACATTTTCTTAAATTTCTTAAATATGAAATAGCCTTACTTTAAGGATAAAAAGCAAAGCTGCTCATGTCAACAAAATCAAGTCTGCATCGACGCCAAAAATTCGGCGTTTGTCTTTGTTTTCGATAATCGTTCGAGTACGACTTCCATCTGCTCGACGGGCGACAGCGGATTAAGAACGCGCCGCATGACCCATATGCGATTGAGGTTTTCCTTGTCGATGAGCAATTCCTCTTTTCGCGTTCCGGAACGCTGCAGATCGATCGCCGGGAACAGACGTTTGTCTGAGAGCTTGCGGTCGAGATGAATTTCCGAGTTACCTGTTCCCTTGAACTCTTCAAAAATAACATCATCCATTCTTGAACCCGTATCTATCAAAGCCGTTGCAATGATCGTCAAACTTCCACCTTCTTCGATGTTTCGTGCCGCACCGAAAAATCTCTTCGGACGCTGCAGTGCATTTGAGTCAATACCGCCCGAAAGTATCTTGCCAGACGGCGGAACGACAGCGTTATGAGCCCTAGCCAGACGCGTGATCGAATCGAGCAGGATCACAACATCGCGTTTGTGCTCGACGAGGCGTTTTGCTTTTTCTATCACCATATCGGCAACCTGAACGTGTCGCGTCGGCGGCTCGTCAAATGTCGAACTGATAACTTCGCCCCTGACCGAACGCTGCATGTCCGTAACTTCTTCAGGACGCTCGTCGATGAGCAGAACGATAAGCGTTACTTCGGGATGATTCTCCGTAACCGAATTCGCGATCGTCTGCAACAGCATCGTCTTACCTGTTCGCGGCGGAGCGACGATCAAAGCACGCTGGCCTTTGCCGATCGGCGTGACGAGATCGATGACGCGCGCCGAGACCTTGTCCGGGTCGGTTTCGATCTCCATGCTGAGCTGTTCGTCGGGATACAGCGGCGTCAGATTGTCGAAAAATATCTTCTCGCGCGACTGCTCAGGAGCTTCAAAATTGATCGCTTCGACCTTGATAAGCGCAAAATAACGCTCGCCTTCCTTTGGCGGACGGATCTGTCCCGAAACGGTGTCACCGGTGCGAAGATCGAATTTACGGATCTGCGAAGGGCTGACATAAATATCATCAGGGCCGGGCAGATAGTTGTATTCCGGCGCTCTAAGAAAACCAAATCCGTCGGGCAGCGTTTCGAGCACGCCTTCCGAAAAAATAAGGCCGCTTTTCTCCGTCTGGGCAGCAAGAAGTTTGAATATCAACTCCTGCTTCCTCAGGCCGGTCGCTCCTTCGATGCCCATTTGCTTGGCGATATGGGTCAATTCGCTGATCGACATATCCTTCAATCCGGCAAGATTGAGGGATGTCTCGTCAGATCTTCCATTTGAGGGCCGCACTTTTGTCTCTGAGGGCATTGCGTTGCTCTCAACTATTTCGTCGTTGGTCGACTCTATTTCTTCACTCATTGGAGTAGTTGATTCGTCGTCTGCGGCCTTTGCCGCTCGCGGCTTACGGGTTGATGTGGTTTTTGTTGCCATGTCAGTCAAATAAAATTGAGGGTCAATGAACTGTTTTTATAGTTCCAGCTATTACAATTTCCTCGCGCGCGTGTCACAAATATACGAACAAGGAATAAAACTTAGAGGGCGGAGAAAATCGTATGGATTGTATGTAGTATTGCCAGTGAATTAAGCCACAAAGCTTTTTCGCAAAACCCTGATATTAACGGGAAAATTAATTATTACAATAAACAATCCCAAAAATCAACTAAAAAATCAATATTTATTTAGTGCATCGTTTATTTCTGCCCAAACTTCCTCGCGGCCCCGGCCGGTTTGAGCAGAAAAAGTAAGGATTTTCGCACCTCCAAGCTGTTTTTCCGCCGCTTTTATCGATTTCCCAAGCTCATTTTTAGAGAGTTTGTCCGCTTTAGTGGCAACGATCAGGTGGGGTTTTCCATGAAAATTCAGCCAATCGTTTAGCTGAATGTCGAGTGATGTCGGCTCGTGCCGCGAATCTATCAACTGGATACAGAGTGCCAACTCGGCACGCTCAGCCAGATATTCCTCAGCCATTTTGCCCCAATCCGCTCGCATAGTTTTTGAAACGCGGGCGTAGCCGTATCCGGGCAGATCGGTAAAATAAAAGCTCTCGTTAATGAGAAAAAAATTAATGCTCTGCGTCCGGCCTGGCGTGTTTGATGTCCGCGCTAAACCTTTGCGAAGCAGCAGAGAGTTGATGAGTGACGACTTCCCTACATTCGACCGCCCCAAAAACGAGATCTCGGCCCGACGGTCGATGGTCCAGTGTCTTTTTTCAAATGCGCTTTTAACAAACTCTGCAGACGTGATCTTCATTTAACTATTTGTATCATTTTATAAGGCCATTCATATTGTGATGTATAATTTTTTCGGCAACTCTTTTTATTATTAAAGGGTCTAACTGGCTGGGAAAAGATATGACGAACAAATCGATAAAATACAGTCTCAATTTAATTGTCGGATCAATCATTTTATTGACGATGACTCAGGCAGCGTATACATTTCAATCGTCAATGCGGACCAGGCGTTCGTCCGCTCATCACATGATACAAGCAAAATTACACGCTGTTCCGCCGGGAAGTTTTGGCGGAACGGGAATAATCGCAATTGTTGAAAAAGACGGTGTCAAAATAGAATTTGATTGTGCCGATGGCGTAATCACAAAGCAGTTAAAGGTCGACAAGAAAGGTTTTTTTAAGATTCTCGGCCTGCATAAGGGCCCGAATGTCGGCCCGGCTCGCCAGACTGACGCATCAAAGAGTCAACCAGTGTATTTTGAAGGCCAGATCACCGGAAACGTGATGAAACTCAAGGTCACGGTCATTAAGACCAACGAAGTCATTGGAGAGTTTACTCTCCGTCGTGACGCCAGGCCTTTTATGCAGCGCTGCGCCTAAGGCTTATTTAACATCAACCGTTATCTCCGGTAAACCTGCGTCCGGATTCCATATCTGCGGCGTCTCGATCTTTTCCACTTCAATATCGCCTTCAAGCGCAAATTTGAGCACTTCGTCGATGGTATCGACAAGATGAATTGTCAGATCGTCGCGGACTTCCTCAGGAATATCGACAAGGTCTTTTTCATTCTCCTTCGAAAGAATAAGCGTCCTCAGTCCGAATCGATGTGCGGCGAGCATCTTCTCTTTCACACCGCCGATCGGCAATATTTTTCCGCGCAAAGTGATCTCGCCGGTCATCGCAACATCATGCCGCGCTGCTTTTCGAGTCATTGCCGAAACCATAGCGGTAGCCATCGTGATACCTGCACTCGGGCCGTCTTTCGGGATCGCTCCTTCGGGGACGTGAATATGCAGGTCGTATTCTTTGAAGATCGTAGGATCGATGCCTAATTCTTCAGCTCGTGTTCTCACGCAAGTCAACGCGGCTTTTGCCGATTCCTGCATCACTTCACCGAGCTTTCCGGTCAACGTCACTTCGCCTTTGCCTTTGACGAGAGTCGCTTCCACCTGCAAAACGTCGCCTCCGACTTCCGTCCAGGCAAGTCCATTAACAAGTCCGATCTCGCTCTTGCGGGCGATATCCTGTTTGCGGAAGCGAATTGTGCCGAGCAGTTCCTGCACTTTGTCGGCATCGATCACAACGCGAAAATCAGTCTTGTCCTCGGTCCCGACAAATTTGCGTGCGATCTTTCGCAGGCACGAGCCGATCTCGCGTTCGAGGTTGCGAACGCCTGCTTCGCGTGTGTAATGCCTGATGATCTCCAAAATGCCGTCGTCTGTAAATACAACATTCGCAGCGTCGATGCCGTTGTTTTCGCATTGTTTAGCGATAAGATGCTGCTTAGCGATCTCGATCTTTTCACGCTCGGTGTAGCCCGACAAACTCAAAATCTCAAGCCTGTCCTGCAACGCCGGCGGGATCGTATGGAGTACATTTGCTGTCGCAATAAAAAAGACATGCGACAGGTCGTAGTCGACATCGAGGTAATGATCGCGGAAGGTATTATTCTGCTCAGGATCGAGCACTTCCAATAGCGCCGCACTCGGGTCGCCGCGATAATCGCGGCCAAGCTTATCAACTTCATCGAGCAGGATAACGGGATTTGTAGTTCCGGCTCGTTTCATCAACTGAATGATCTGCCCCGGCATCGAACCAATATACGTTCTGCGATGCCCGCGGATCTCGGCCTCGTCATGCACGCCGCCAAGAGCGAGCCGGACAAACTTGCGCCCCGTCGCCCTTGCGATCGATTTACCAAGCGACGTTTTGCCAACACCCGGAGCACCTGTAAAGCAAAGGATCGTTCCCTTCGGATTTTTGACAAGCTGTCGCACCGCTAAGAATTCCAGAATGCGTTCCTTTATCTTTTCGAGTCCGTAATGGTCCTCGTTCAAAGTCTCTTCCGCCAGCCCCAGATCTTCGATCTCCTCGGAACTTGCCTGCCACGGCACGTTTATCAGCCAATCTAAATAAGTCCTCGCAACTGTTCCCTCGGCGGACATTGGCGGCATTGCTTCGAGCCGCGAAAATTCCTGCATCGCCTTGTCCTGAGCCTCGGTGGGCATTCCGGCGTCGATGATCTTGGCTTTTAATTCTTCGAGTTCGGCCTTTTCGTCTTTGCGGCCGA
>JANMDA010000423.1:0-15749 GCA_031376085.1 Chloracidobacterium sp. | reverse complement strand
CCTGCTTGGGAACAAATTTCCAAGTCATGATCTCAAACGTCGAACTATGTGCAAGTTTGAACAGAACGTTCTCAGGACTCATGTCGGGAGCCGAACGAAGGTTTGAGCCTGAGCGGATTATTCCGGCGGCTTGCGGCGGCTGATCCTTAAATTGCTCGGCCAACGTTTTCGATTTGGCAAGAGTGTCGCTGGTAATTATGTTCTGGGCCTCGATCCAGCCTTCGGTCTGTGCATCGTCATGTGCCCGCACTCGATACCAAAAAAGGCCCTTTATGTCGGGTGACTCGACCTCATCTATTACGTCAAGCCGCTCGCCGCGCTTAACTTCGAGCAGATCTGCCGCAACGACTGCAAATGAGGTCCGTATCTGCGCGGTTGGAGCTATAACCGTCGCAGTATCGGTCGGCCCCAAAACGGTGTCAAAGATGCCGCAGCCCGTTTGGAAAAGCACCAGGAAAATAGTTCCGAACAGTAAATAAAAACGTGTTTTCATTATTACTTCAAAGATAATTTTCGCCAGCTATTATAACCCAACTTGTCCAATAAATCCTTTTGCCGCCCCGACGGTTTCGCGGTCACCTTTAGATTTGTAGTTTTATCCGTCAGATCGACTTCCAATCCAGCAGCCTTTATCAAAACACTCCAATCGACGCTTTCCGCTCCGGTTATATTTCTGTCTATTATCGGAATCAACTCGCTGTTAGACCGAAGCAGTTTGAGAACTGCTTCATTACCGTCTTCTTCAATGTTTGGCGGCTTATGGTCTTCGTAAAGTTTTCTCAGCAGATTGGTAACAGACCGCTTCCCTTTCGACTTTTCAAGCAATGCCAGATCGCACAAAAATGCCACGAGCATTCCGCGTGCATAGATCTGTGTGTTGTTGTCGCCGGTCCAGCGATTTTTCGAAGCCTCGATCAACGAAACCTTTTGCTTCTGCGCCCTGTCAATATCATACGCACGCGAAAGCGTATCAAGATAATCATCAAATCGAATGCGGTTCAGAGCAACACCTGTCTTGAGAGACTGATACAAAGCAAACCCCTCATAAAACCAGTCATAATTGCCGGTCACATTCATTCCGTTCGGAATCCACAGGTGAAACATCTCATGCCGCAATTGTTCGTGTAATTGTTGTAACGCCTGCGATTTGAATGAAGTATGGGAGGTGAAAATCGTTATATTTCTCCCCCGTGTTTCTGCATCCCATTCGTTCAGTTTGCCGTTAGAGAATTTCGCAATCGCAATTGCGATAGGCAAAGCCTGAACGCCGAATTTACTGCTGTATTCGCCATTGATGGCTTCCGCCATTTGCAGGGCTTCGACACCAATGAATTGAAAATCATCAAGTAATTCGATTTGTAAACCAGGAGGATCAAGATTTGCAGCCCCTTTCCAATCCTGTCCAATATAAAAAACTGATTTTGACACATCCGAAGCAAAATAAGTGATCGGATTGCATTTTTCTACTGCTGTAGAAACCGGCCACGAATATAGCGTCGCAACATCAAAAACGATTTTCGTTTTGGTAATTTCATTTCTTCTGAATTGGGGGAGCATATCATTGAGCATAAAAATTCCGGCGCTATCAGCCACCCATGAAACTCGCGCCATCAGCTTCTGATCTTTCGGCGGCGTAAGATCGACTTGATAACTCCAACCGGTAAACTCACTTTCGGCAACGTATTCTCCAGGAATAAATCTTTTATAGGCCACAGCCATTCCTTTTGAATCAAACAATTTCAGATTCGATATCCTTTCGCCGGAAACTTTCTGGCCGGCAATTGACGTTAGAAAGGACAAATTTCGTGATGTTTGCTTGGCAGCTTTTCTTTTTCCCTCAATGGTTACGATTTGCGGTTGAGATGCATCCAATTTGATATTGACTTCGAGGTCTTGGGCGTTCGAATTGTTAAATAGATGTAAAATCTGCAAGATAGCAGCAAAAACAAACAAAAATGATCGAAAAGTTTTTGACATTGGGTAAAAAAGAGGACTAGAATGCTCTTTTGCACGCAGGCGTAACTTCAGAATAGAGGATTTTATGAGTCTTATCAAAATTGTCATTTACGCTCTTGTATTTGTGTTGAGCCTTTTGTTTTTGGGTAGGTTTTTTTTCTAACGTTCGGCTTAACCACAGAGTTTCTCCGGCTGTATTGCTGACGAACGCGGCGCATTGCTGAAACATGCGAACATGTTTATATATAAAAAGCGGTCAATTGGCCGCTTTTTGGTTTTTATGAGTGGATTAAGAAAAATAAAACGAGCACTGATAAGCGTTTCCGACAAGACCTGGCTAACCGAACTCGCAACTGTATTGGCTACCTTTGACGTTGAAATCATCTCAACCGGCGGCACGGCGAAATTCATGCGAGATAACGGTTTTACTGTCACCGAAGTCTCGGATGTGACCGGTTTCCCCGAAATGATGGACGGCCGAGTCAAGACTCTGCACCCTAAAATACACGGGGCGTTTCTTGCTTTGCGCGACAACGCAGAACATGTTGCCTCAATGGACGAACACGGCATCGAGCCAATAGATCTCGTTGTTGTAAATCTATATCCATTCGAGCGAACCATCGCAAAAGACGGCGTCACACTCGAAGAAGCTGTCGAAAACATCGACATCGGCGGCCCGGCAATGATCCGCTCGGCCGCGAAGAACTGGCGTGATGTTGCTGTCCTGACCCATCACAGCCTTTATCCTGAGATCATAGATGAACTCGTCTCCAACCAGGGAAGCCTCTCGTTGGAAACAAGGGCGCGGCTTGCCACTCTGGCCTTTAGCCGTACGTCTACTTATGATCTGGTCATCACGGCCTATCTTTCCCGACAACTGCCTTCGGAAGAAGGTGACGAGTTGTGGGAGAATGTTCGATCCGAAGCCATGGAGATCGCCGCCGAGCATTTTCCGAATCGGCTGGGGCTGCATTTGAGCCGCGTCGCCGACCTCCGCTACGGCGAAAATCCGCATCAAAAAGCGGCATTGTACAAAACTAGCGAGAATGGCATGGCTAATGCCGAGCAGCTTCACGGCAAGGAAATGTCTTTCAACAACTATGTTGATGCCGAAGCCGCGTTGAATCTTGTTCAAGATTTTGACGAACTTGCTGTCGCGATCATAAAACACACAAATCCGTCCGGCGTTGGTGTCGGCAAAACAAATTTAGAAGCTTACAATCGAGCGCTTTCGACCGATCCTGTTTCTGCCTTCGGCGGTATTGTTGCGTTTAATCGCAAAGTCGACGCCGACGTTGCAAAAGCCGTTATAGAAGTGTTTTCTGAAGTGATAATTGCACCTGAATACGATGAAGAAGCAGTTGAGATATTCAAAACTAAGAAAAATCTGCGTGTTCTTAAGGCCGGAAACGCGAGTGTAAACGAGCTTGCTCCAGACGCCGAGGGCACACTCGTTAACACTCGCGTTTCCGCCCGTAGCGGCGATCTTGAATACAAACAAATATCAGGCGGCTTTCTCGTCCAGGACGCTGACATTTATCATCTGTCGGCTAACGATCTCAACATTGTCACGACACGCAAACCAACCGATAGCGAGATCAAAGCCATGATGTTCTCATGGACCGTCTGCAAACACGTCAAATCGAACGCGATCGTCTTTGCAAATGAACATCAAACGCTTGGCGTCGGTGCCGGTCAGATGAACCGCGTTGATTCTGTGCGAATTGCAGCAATGCGGGCTGAAAGATTTAACCACACGTTAAAAGGGTCTGTTCTCGCTTCGGATGCATTCTTTCCCTTTCGTGACAATGTAGATGAAGCCGCAAAATTTGGCGTTTCGGCGATCATTCAGCCCGGCGGTTCGATCAAGGACGACGAATCCATAGCCGCCGCTAACGAGCACGGCATCGCCATGGCATTTACGGGTGTTCGCCATTTTAAGCATTAATAGCGGGCAAACAGCTATCTGACATTGAATTTCATTGACATAGACGCTCGATAGTGATAATTCTTTTAAGAGAAATAGATATTGATCGTTGCGCGGTATTTAAAGTCCGCTATTGTTGGGTTTATAACTTTTGAATTCGCTTCAAAGTAAATCTGTGTTCATCATCAAGGAGGCTCTAATGTCCATATCACAAAAATCAGTCCGGGTCGTAGTATTTGTTACTGTTTTGATCGTAACCGCCGTGGTGTTTGGCGGTTTTGTTTTTTTTGCACCAGCGGAAGCTGCCTCAGCACCGCTAGCTGTTTTTCCTGCCAATGCGGCATCATTGGGCGCGATACCCGACTCAGACATCGGGACACCGGTTTGTCAAAATGACAGTAACACGAGCAAGGCCGTTACATTCACCGTCAACGGTCTGACCGGCACAGTTTCATCGGTCTCTGTAAATTTTAACGCGGCTCATACCTACATTCAGGATTTGGAAGTCACGTTGATTGCTCCTAATTCAGAGTTTCTTGAACTGTTTTCAGCAACCGGCACGACATCAACCACTCCAAATGCGTGCGGTTCACATGGAAATGATCTGTCCAGCTCAAATACATACACCTTTTCGGATTCGGCCTCGGCCAATTGGTGGACAACTGCAGCCTCGGCCGCTTTTATACCAACGAGCACAAACCGAACCGTTGAAACCGGTATCGGCGGCGTTCCGTCGGGACTGCCTGCCACTACGTCATTAAACACAGCATTTGCAGGTGTTTCGCCGAATGGAACATGGACGCTGCTTTTTCGTGATCGCGGTGCGGGCGACATCGGCACCGTCACGGCAGCAAATCTAACAGTTAATACCGCAACTGTAATTCCTCAGCATGTCGTGGATTTTAACGGCGATGGCAAGACTGACTTTTCGGTGGTGAGAAATACCGGCGGAGGCCCTTCGGGCCAAATAACTTGGTTTCAGGGAATAAACGGCGCTCCTATTTTCACGGCACAGCCATGGGGATTAGCCTCGGACTTCTTTCTACCCGGCGATTTTGACGGCGACCTTAAGTCCGACATTACTGTTTGGCGAGCGGGAGCACAGGCTTACTTTTACATATTGCAGAGTGCGACCAACACCGTCCGGACGGTTCCTTTTGGTGTCACCGGAGACGACCCGGATGTTATTGGAGACTACACAGGCGACGGCAAATTTGATCCGGCCGTATATCGTGCGGGAGCCAACGCGGGTGACCGAAGTTTTTGGTATTATCTGGCAAGCAGCGGGCCGCTCAACGGCCAGATCGCTGTGACTCAGTGGGGCCAGAATGGCGACTTCCCCGCACCGGGCGATTACAGCGGAGACGGCAAATCAGATTTTTGTATACAACGAAATGCAGGCGGCGGATCTGCTGCATTTTTTGAGCACGACGGAAGCGGAGGCCCTGATGTGCCCGGGCCCACTGTAGTAACTTACTTTGGAACCCCAACAGATGTAATTGTCCCTGGTGATTACGATGGCGACGGTAAAACCGACATTGCTACTGTACGAGGCATCGGCGGACAAATTTATTGGTTCTATGATCCGAGCTCGATCGCCGGTGTGCAGGTAGTAACTAATATTTGGGGAACTTCGGCAACTGATTTTCCGACTCAGGGCGACTATGACGGTGATGGAAAAACTGATGTAGCAATCTGGCGTCCAAGTGTCACACCTGGTCAGACAAGTTACTATTACCTTGGTTCGACAGCTGGAATAAGAGCATTTCAGTGGGGTCAAAACGGCGATTATCCGGTCGCCAATTATAATACCCATTAATGCATATTTCATAGGGCCGAATTAGCGAAAGTGTAAAAGAAATGCCGGGAAACTTTCCCGGCATTTTTTGTGTCGAGAACCCATTGACTTTGTAGTGCTTTCGGCTAGAATAAAGCGCGTAGCCACAAAATATGCCGCCTGTTAAGGAACACAAAGAAATAATGAAGGATATGCTTTCTGAACTTGAGCAGGCGATCAAAGAATTCATGCGAACTGCAGCTGAAAAGGGCATGAGCAAAGAAGAAATTAACGATTTTTTGAAACGAAATTGCGATGCGACTCTGGACGAGGTTCAAAAGTCCAAAACCATACATTAGTGTCGAAAATATTAAAAAAAAAGGAATTTTTACTTGACAATATCTTGTAGTAGTGTTTAAACTGTACCCAATTAGGACGACTAGAGGAACGCTCGACAAGGTTTTTGAAGATTTCGAAAAACCCTCGGGCTTCTGTTTTTTTTAATTCTAATAACCTTGAGGAGAATTTAATAATATGAAGAAAATCTGCACATTTTTATTGATGACAATCGTCGCGTTTTCGTTTGCAGCCTGCGGCGGCGCGGCTGAAAATAAGCCTGTAATCACGGCAAACGCTAACACCGCTAAACCGGCTCCGGCCGCTCCGACCGCCGACGCTTTACTTGCAATGGAGAAAGCAGCCAACGAAGCCTATGCAAAAGGCGACAGCGCCTACTTTGAGGGCATGCTGTCCGACAAGACGATGATGTCAATGGGCAAGGACCACATGAACAAGGCCGCCGTCGTCGCCATGATCAAGACAGCCAAGTGCGAATTGACGGACGGTGTAAAACTGAGCGACCCGCAAATGTCCAAGATCGACAACGACACCTATGCCTTCGCATACAGAAATGACTCTGCCGGAAAATGTCTCGAAAACGGCAAGATGGTCGAGCAAAAGCCGATGCGTGCTTCGACCATCTGGGTTCGCAATGGCGAAAAATGGCAGGCTGCCTGGCACGGTGAAACCTTGATAATCGAGCCTAAGGGCGACGCCAAGAAGGACGAAGCCAAGAAAGATGAGGCCAAGAAAGACGCCGCAAAAGCTGATGTAGCCAAGAAGGACGAAGCAAAAGCGGACGTAGCCAAGAAAGAAGAGCCTAAGAAAGAAGAGGCCAAGAAGGAAGACCCAAAGAAAGACGATGCTAAGAAGGAAGAAGCCAAGAAAGATGACAAGATGGCTGCCAATTCCGCTGCTCCTGCCGAAGCTCCGAAACCGGACGCTAACACCGAGGCCCTCGTGAAAATTCACACATCCGGCTGGGAGGCCTTCAAGGCAAAAGATGCTAAAAAATTTGATGAGATAATTTCATCCAATATGGCATTTGTTGATCCTGTTGGCGGTTGGATGTCAGGTAAGGCAAACGTAATTAAGCAATGGACCGAAACAATGAAGTGCGAAGGCATTACAAAGGTTTCAGTCACAGACGGCTTTGCATCGGCAATTTCACCTACGGTCGAATTATTGACGGTCAAAGGCTCAAGCGATGGAACCTGCGACGGACAAAAGAACGGAGCTCTGTGGCAGACCGCTGTTTACGTCAAAGAAGGCGATGCCTGGAAGCTGTCATTCATGTTTGAATCGCCTGGGATGTAATTCCGGTGATATTAAACGCTAGCCAAAGGCCGCGATCTTACAAAAGGTCGCGGCCTTTGCTTTTTTGGTCGATTAAGTAAGGAGAAGAATTATGAAACGGATATGTCCGATGATCTTAATTTTTGTAGTCTCGGCTTTCATTGCAGCATGCGGCGCCGCGCTTGTAGAAAATAAATCTGTTGCGGGCAAAGCCAACGCCTCAAATGCTAATGTTGCGGCTAAACCTGTCACCGCCGCACCCTCAAAAGAGGATTTGATCGCAAACGAGAAAAAAGCCTGGACATCATGGAAAACGAAGGACGGAAAGTTTTTTGAAGATTACCTGACGGACGACGCTATTGGCATGGGCAGCAAAGGCCGCTCTGATAAGGCCGCGATCGTCAAGCGGATCAGCGACCCGACATGCGAAGTTAATGACTTCTCGTTTGCCGAAGAACAAATGAGCACGCTCGGCCCCGATGCTGCTCTTCTGACTTACAAAGCAACACAGAATGCAAAATGCGGTGGAAGACCATTGCCCTCAACGGTTTGGGCTGCTACCGTCCTCGTCCGAAGCGGCGACAAATGGAAAGCCGCTTATCATAACGAGGTCGCTGTCATCGATCCAAAAACAGCACTGGTTAAACCGGGTGACGAGAAAGAATCTGCTAAAAGGGACACCGCACAAACCGCGACTCTGGATGTCGGCACTGCCGCCATGCTCACGCAAGAAAAAGAAGTCTGGGAAGCCTGGAAAGACCACGACGGCAAAAAGATTGAAGATCTGTTGGCCAAAGATGTTTCATTTATTAATATTTTTGGCACATTCTTCGCAACCAAAGCCGATGCTCTGAAGGACTGGACCAGTACCGGATGCCAGGTCAAGAGCGTCCGCGTCACCGATGCCGTGGGCACGATGCTCTCGCCAACAGTCGGCATCCTCACTTTTAAGGGTGGTGCCAACGGCACTTGTTTTGGCCGGAAGGTAGGGCCAATTTGGGGCACGTCGATCTATGTTAAGGACGGCGATGCGTGGAAGTGGACCTTTGGTATGAATATATCAGCCGACTAATCTGGAGTGTACTGCTTATCTTAAGCCGGGTTGTCCTTCCGGCTTTTTTCTATTTACGGTAAAAATGTCACTATCTCAAGGTCTTTACCGTCCGTAGATACCGAGATCGTTCCATTCTCGCCGGTTGTAAGAACATTCGCTCTGCTCGCTTTCCATCTTTCGACAACTTCAAGATGCGGGTGTCCGAACGACGACGAACGTCCGACCGAGATCACTGCGTATTTGGCTCCAACTGCATTTATAAATTCCTGAGTCGAAGACGTGCGGCTGCCGTGATGGGCGACCTTGATTAGATCAGCCGCAAGCGTGCCGCCATTGTTTAGAAGAGCAGATTCAGCTTGCCGTTCGATGTCGCCGGTCAGCAGGAAAGTTCGGCTGCCGTAAGTGATACGCAGCACGACCGAATGATCGTTGTCGGAAACAGCGTTAGCATCATTAGTTGCAAGCGGATACAAAACCTCGACCGTCACATCGCCGAATTTCAAAAGCTCGCCGCGAGCGATCGTTTCTATAGAAATGCCGCGCCGCTGTAGCACTTCGGCAAGCGCGGCAAAATCAGGATCATTCATTGGCGCCCGGCCAAATACCGCCGAGCCGATCTTGAAATTCTTCGCCACATCCGTCAGTCCCTGAATATGATCCGCATCGGCGTGCGTTGCCAGGATGTGATCAACGTGAGAAAGTCCTCTATCCCATAAGAACTCAGAAACTACCGCCTCGCCGATCGAACGCACATCCGGTTTGAATGGTTCTGCATCTTCGTTTTCATCTTTCCTAAAATTAAATTTCCCGCCGCCATCGATCAGCATTGTTTTGCCGTCAGGAAATGTTATCAACGCTGAATCGCCCTGCCCGACATCCAAAAAATCGAAGTGCAAACGTCCATCAGGACGCGGAGCGCTAAAAGGATGAAAGATGATAATGCCGCTCAATACAACCAATACTAAAAGTGCCGGAAGCAAAGCCTCTTTTTGCTGTAGCCGTGATCTTTGTTTCAGATCGAATGGCCGCCAGCGATTTACGGCAATCGCGAGAAACAATATCGGCACAAAATACACAATGTATATTACCCCTCCTGCTCCCGAATATGCCGGTAAACGAAAGCTCGACAACCCGTTATCTGAAACAAGTCTTGGCACGATGAGCATCAACCAATTTGCAACTTCAGCAAACCAAAGAAAAGGTGCGGCAAGTAAACTGCTGAAACGTCCGAACACCACACCGATCACGGCCGCAAAACTTTCGATAGCGATAAAAACCCCAACCCAAAGATTAAGAAATATAGACGCAATGGAAACGCGATGAAAGTAAATGACAAGCAAAGGCAGCATCCATATTTGAACGATCAGAGAAACAAGAACCGCCTCGAAAATGTAGCGGACGATCTTCTGTACGCCACCTACTATTCTCTTTGATAAAAATGGATACTTAAATAGATTTGCCGTCCATATTTGCCGCTTTGATTCGATCCTCCAAACTTCGGGATTCCAATATAGCATTTCACAAAACCGACGGAGCCAATGAGGTCCATTTGGCGGAAAAGGCGTATGAGATGACGGCATCCATTCACCGATCTTTCGCAGCTTCTCTAACAGCGGATAAGCAAAAGCTACTATAGCTGCAACGCTTATAAACGTTAGCTGCAATGACGGATTAAATAGATCGGACGGACGCCACACGAGCAGGACGACGGCACACACGCCGAGCGAATTCAGCAAACTTCCCTGACGATAGACCACATACGAAAACAAGACAACGCTAAACATTACCGCCGCCCGCACAACAGGCACATCGGCTCCCACGGCAAAAGTGTAAGCCCACAAAACCAGCATCGTGAGAGCAAATTGCAGCCATCGATTTCGCGTTACCAGTCGCAAAAACAACAGTAACAATCCGCCAATAAAAGTGATGTGCAAACCTGAAATGACAAGAATATGAAATGTGCCGCCATCGCGAAACAGGTCTGCAGTATCCTTATCGAGAAAATATTTATCACCCAACAGCGATGCGATCATTATCCCTGATGCCGAGCGGCCAAGCTGGCTTTTAAAATCGTCGATCAACTGTGCCCGCTGGTCATAAACCCATGCCAGCGGCAGGAACACGCTTTCATCAGCGAGCTTTTCTACAAGCAATTGACTTTTGACCGATCCTGTCGCATCAACACCCAGACGGTCGAGTACGTCGCGCTTTCGCATCACACCGGGATTCAGAAATTCATCTTCGCGCTCAAGCTTGCATGCAACTCGCACATGGGAACCATACTTAAGATCGAGGACATTTTCTGATTCAGTTGCGGGCAAAAACAAACGGATGCTGCCGGAAACTTTGCGCTCTTCGCGTTGATATTTAATTTTTTCGGCTCGTAGATTTAGAAATACGCCATCAACTGATGGTTCTGGACGGCCAAGCAAAACGCCTTCGACTTCAACGGAGTCGCCTGAGTGGATCGTTCCATTGTCATACAAAATCTTTATCCGACTGGGCGAGTTGTTTCGTTTCACCTCACACTGAAGCGAAACAAACCCTGCAAACACAAATGCCACAGCAACAAAGATCGTAGAAAACCCATATTTACGGGCAGTCAATGCGAAGGCAGCAAACGCAGCTGCCAAAACAACCGGCAACAATATTTCGCTTGACGAAACAAAATTGCTGATCAAAATGCCCAACGCAAAACATGCGGCGAGCAAGAGCATCGGGTAGCGGTTGAAGTTTGAGGGTGGACGATCTTCGGACATCGCGTCACGATCATTCGGTTTTTAGGAATTGTTGTACTTCGAGAAAACGCTTCTCGCTGATGCCTCGCACTTGCATTAAATGCTCAACACGGCGAAACGAACCGTTATCATCGCGAAATTGTATTATTTTTTCTGCAGTCTTGCTGCCAATGTGTGGCAATGATTCCAGTTCTTCGGCAGTAGCGGTATTGATATTTAATGCACCAGGCGCAGCTACGACTGAAGTCTGTTCCTCATAAACAACGCGCGAGGTGCAGCTTGTCATCAACGAAAATAAAATCAAAATGAGAATGACGTGATTCATTTATCTACAATAAATTATCTGTTCTCTGATCTCTCTACTTACTGCTTACTGCTTACTGCCTACTACTGCTCGTCCGCCAACGCACCTTCCTCGATGTCCTGTAAATCTTCATATGCTTTTGGCAGTACGGGACGAGCCCGGGTCGAGCCGTCCATTTCACCTATATAGCCTTCGCGGACCATTGCATCGAGAATCGCAGCAGCTCGGCCATAGCCGATGCGAAGATGGCGTTGCAGCAATGATGTAGAGCCACGCTTTGCCTGAACGACACATTTTAACGCGTCATTAAATAACGGATCGCGGCGTCCTGGCAAATCACCACTGTCGTCGAGTTCTTCTTCGGTCTTAGTGATGGTCGTGTCGTATTCCGGACGGAAAACTTGTCCGTTATGGCCTTTGACATGCTCGACCACCTTTTGGATCTCGGCCTCGTTTACAAACGCTCCGTGCACACGCGTCACCTGCGAATTGCCCGGCGGCAAAAAGAGCATATCGCCGCTGCCAAGCAAACTCTCTGCGCCGTTACCGTCGATGATCGTTCGCGAATCTACTTTTGACGAAACACGAAAACTAATACGCGACGGAAAATTAGCTTTTATCAATCCAGTGATGACATCAACCGATGGCCGCTGTGTCGCAAGCACAAGATGAATACCGACAGCGCGGGCCATCTGGGCGAGTCGTGTTATAGATTCCTCGACTTCCTTTCCGCTGACCATCATCAAGTCTGCAAGCTCGTCGATGATAATGACTATATACGGCAAAATGCGGTGAGGCTCGCCCTGATCGTTCCACTGCTCGTCGCTATTCATCTGGCGCGCCTTCACGTTGTAGCCGTCGATATTTCGCACACCGTATCCGGCGAGGTCTTTGTATCGCCGTTCCATCTCGACGACCGCCCAACGAAGCGAAACAGCCGCACGTTTAGGATCTGTTATGATCGGCGTAGCAAGGTGCGGAATGTCCGCATAAAGGCCGAGCTCGAGCCGCTTTGGATCGACCATGATGAATTTCACTTCATCAGGCTTCGCCTTATAAAGTATTGACATCACGAGCGTGTTCACACCAACCGATTTACCCGCTCCGGTCGCACCCGCGATCAGCAAATGCGGCATCTTTGCCAGGTCCGCGACAAATTTCGCACCGTCGATCGTCTTGCCGAGACCGAGCGTGAGAAGCGAGGAAGATTTTTTGAAATTCGGTGATTCGATCACTTCGCGAAGAAAAATCACCTCGCGTTTCTGGTTCGGAACCTCGATTCCGACATACGCCTTGCCGGGAATGCGGTCGATACGAATCGACGGTGCCTTTAGCGCAAGGCAGAGATCATCAACCAGCCCGGTCACGCGGGAATATTTGACCCCCGCATTCGGCTTAAATTCAAACGTAGTCACAACCGGCCCGGGTGCAATATGCATGACCTTGCCGGGCACATTGAACTCAGCCGTCTTTTGAGCAAGCATGGTCGCCACTTCGCGCAGTTCCGATTCTTTGTGCGTAAACGGTTTTGGTATCTCAGTAAGCAAGGCCGAATCGGGCAGTTTGTAACTGTCGAAATTCTGCGTGCTCGCAGGTAGCGGCGGGGTTTCCTCTGTCTCCTCGTCGAACGTCGGTGCCTCTTCTTCTATCTTGGCCTTTTCAGGTTTGGTTTTTTCTGGTTTCGCCGCCTCTATTTCCTTGGGCACATCTTCGATCTCAGCCTCAACAACCTTTTGCGTTTCATAAGACCTCTCGCCGGCATCAATCGTCGGTATCGACCCGTATCGGTCATCGTCGGCAAACAGCGGTTCAGAGCGGCCCACGGCAGCAGCTGCGGCCAGTTCGGCAACTGCAATGGTTGGCGGTATAGCTTCATCTGCTTTCTCGCGCTGTTTTTTTCTTTTTTCTGCTCGATTCTTGGCTGCTGCGATCTCAGGAGATCGGGACACACGGCGTTTTGCGAGAAATTCGTCAATACGAATACGAATATTTTCCCAAGCCACATTGAAATGGCCATGAAAACCTTCGAGCGTGAAATTTGTTATCAGCAGGACAGAGCTTATAAATATTGCAAGCAGCAAAATACCTGCGCCGATCGAGCCGATAAAGTGAGCAGTGCTTTGCGCGGCAGCTTCGCCGACTATCGCTCCATAACCGCCAAACAGTGTCAAAAGGCCGGAAAGTGAAACCGCAAAAAAGACAAACCCCGCAACACGCGAAGCCCTCGGCACAAGCGTGTCCGATTTGTACACACGCCACGCGACCAGCAAGATCAGTATCGGAAGCAAATACGCCGTCCAGCCAAAAGTGCTGAAATATATTGCGGCAACATTCGCCCCAACAAAACCGATCCAATTCTTGGTCGCCGGTGAACCGCCGCCCGTCGATATTAGGGAAGGATCGTCCGTAGTGCTCGTGATCAAACACAAAAATACAAGCACCGCCAGTGCCGCCAGGATAACTGCAACGACATCGTTCCAGTGCGAGTGTTTAGCTGTCTTGCTCTTTTTCTTGAGCAAAGTGGTGCCGTCGGCGAGACAAAAATTGATGTCATCGTCCTTATAGACCTCATTGCATGTCGGGCAAACCTTCATCTATCCGGTAACCACAGCACCTTTTTTGAAAACCAAAAACTCCTGAATAAACTCATCGATGTCACCATCAAGCACGGCATCAACGTCCGATGTCTCGTGCTTTGTCCGCGTGTCTTTCACTAATCGATAAGGATGCAGCACATAATTTCGTATCTGCGAGCCGAACGAGATGTCCATCTTGCCGGCTTCGAGTTCGGCGGCTCCTTCGCGGCGTTTTTCTAATTCGAGTTCGTACAGTTTGGAACGCAGGACCTGCATCGCAACGGCGCGATTCTGGATCTGCGAACGCTGATTCTGACATGTTACAACAATATTGGTGGGAATATGAGTAATTCTTACGGCGCTGTCGGTAACATTGACGTGTTGTCCGCCAGCACCCGACGACCTGTATGTGTCAATACGCAGGTCTTTATCATCTATGTTGACTTCGATAGTCTCATCGATCTCAGGTGAAACAAACATCGATGCAAACGAAGTCTCGCGGCTGCCGCCGGAATTGAATGGTGAAAGGCGAACAAGCCGATGCACGCCTGCTTCGGTCGCAAGCAGGCCGTAAGCATAATCACCTTCGATGCGAAACGTCGCTGATTTCAAACCCGCTTCGCTGCCCGATTGCTCGTCGAGTATCTCCGCCTTAAAACCCTTTTTCTCGGCCCATCGCAAATACATTCGCAACAGCATCTGTGCAAAATCCTGCGCGTCCGTGCCGCCCGCTCCGGACTGTATCGAGCAGATCGCATTGTTGGCGTCTGTTTCACCAGACAAAAGACTCTCAGTCTCAGCCTCGGCAACTTCTTTGTCTAAACGGGTTATGAGGCTTTCGAGTTCAGTCGCGGAACCAGCATCGGTTAGCGCAAATTCGAACAAAACCTCAGCGTCAGAAACGCCCGTCTCGAATTTCTTCTGCCGCTCCAGTGCCTTCTCGATCCGGCTGCGCTGTTGGCCCACCTTTTGGGCCTTCTCCTGATCGTCCCAAAATCCGGGTGCTGAAATCTGTGTTTCGAGTTTTTCTAGCTCGGCTTGTTTAGCAGGCGCGTCAAAGAAACCTCCCAAGTTGGGCAACTTTTTCTTTGATCTCTTCGAATTTGGTTTGTAGGTCTGTGAGTTCCATTAGTTATATTTTACCGCAGAGACGCGGAGACGCAGAGTGAGGAAACAAAAAAGGTCGCCAACGGCGATTAACAACAACCTCCTGGGCGAACGAGTGAAACGAACTTGCCGTTTTTGTCTCCGAAGAAGACTAACATTATAGCCTGGGGTGCAGCGAGTCTTCGAGCGAAACCCTAGGTTTGTTGACTAAATTGAATCCGTCCCTGAAAGGGACGAACACTGCGACGTTGGTTGTTGCTCCCTTTCAGAGAGCGAAATCATGTCTCGCTTTTACCTAGGGTTCCATTCGCTCCGCTCATTGCACCCTAGGCTATATTGTTTGTCGACGTTGGCGACGATTCCGATTTACGCCTAGCTGTGATTCCGAATATCAAAAATCCTATGGTCATCACCGAGCACAACCACGCAAACCAATCGCCGTATTTCACATAAAATGTCTGCGAGCCGTCGGATTTTGCTATGCTCCAAACACTTACACCTTCTGTATAAGGTTCTGGGCCGCAATTTATTAGTGAATCACATATGTCCCCATGCGGGTTGATACGGGCGGCTATTCCCACGTTTGTGACGCGCAACACTGTACGGTTAGTTTCCACGGCACGAAAGATGGCATTGGCAAGGTGCTGTCGAAGAACAGGCGTGGGACCAAGATAA
>JANMDA010000410.1:0-2294 GCA_031376085.1 Chloracidobacterium sp. | reverse complement strand
ACGCATTCTAATGATACGAGCGAAGATATCGCCGAGGATTATATAGTCGAGCGCACGCACAACGAACCTCTTCAGGTATTGTCGGAGCTTGGCGTGATCGGACTGCTGCTATTGTCTTTAGTTTTTATCCTGTTCGCCGTGTCTTGTATCAAGAATTATTTGCATAACCGTCGGTCTTCGCCAATATTGTGGGCCGCATTGGCAGGAATGGCTGCGTTTGCCGTCAGTTCACAATTCAGTTCGTTCTCATTCCGCTCGGCGCAGAATGGCGTTGTGTTTTTTATGGTTTTCGCCATCGCCGTAATTAAAATGCCAAAAGCAGACCGGAATAATCGAACTAGATCCCTTGTGTTTTCGCGGCCCGTCTATTTATTAAGCTTGCTCGCCGCATTGCTTATGGCAGCATTTTGCTTAACAAAAATTTTTGCCGAGTATCACGTTTATAAAGCCGAAAGAGCCGAAATCTATATCGATGCAGCAGATCATTTCCGGCTTGCACTCACCGCTGATCCTACATATGCCGGGGCATACTTATCCAGTGCGGCCCGCGCTTCGAAGGAAGGCGATCCGGCTTTAGCCGCTGCTATGACCAGAAAGGCGATCGAAAACGGGGTAGGGATGACGCCGATTTATTCACAGCTTGCAAAACAACACATTGCGTCAGGTAATTTACGCGATGCGGAATCTACTTATCGCGAAGCACTGTCGATCTACCCGCGTTCGATATTTATCCGAACGGAATTTGCTGTGTTTCTCGAAAAACAAAACAAGCCAACTGAAGCCGCAGAACAAATAGCTAAGGCCCGCTCGATCGATCTGCGGCTGGCGAACGGGTGGTATCTTCTAATACGCGAAGGCAGTGTCACTGCATTTTACCGTTCGCAAAATGATCCAAACATCGCTCCGCCTGCCGAGTTAACTCCATATGGCGCGGTCCGGCAATACGTTGATAAGCTTCCGCAAGCTTTGAGTGCTGAATAGAGGTGTAAATTTGTGATAGACTAATTTGGCGCGGCACAAAGTCTTGGGCTGCACCTAAATCACACAAAAAATGTCCAACGAAGGAACTGGATCCCTGCCCCGAATCTTCGCCATCGCGAAAAATGCGTTTCGCGAGGCTGTTCGTGATCGTATTCTCTACAATTTGATCCTCTTCGTTTTGCTGATCACTACGAGTGCGATCTTTCTCGGGGAAATGACTGCCGGGCAGGAAGCACGCGTGATCGTGAATCTCGGGCTTAGTTCCATACTTATCTTCGGCACATTTATATCTATCTTTGTCGGTGTCAGCCTCGTTTGGAAGGAGATCGAAAAACGAACGATCTATTCGCTCTTTTCAAAACCTGTCAGGCGGGGCGAATTTATTATTGGTAAATATCTGGGCCTGTGTTTGACTCTGTTTGTAAATGTCGCCGTTATGGGTGCAGGCGTGACGCTGGCACTTTTATACGTCGGAGGGCAGCGATTTGCCGTTTCGATATGGCAGGCAGTGTTGCTGATATTTCTTGAGCTGACGATATTAACTTCGGTCGGGATAATGTTCTCTTCTTTTTCTACTCCGGCGTTGTCGGCACTGCTTACATTTTTCATTTTCGTGATCGGCCATTTTAGCTCCAGCTTGCGCGATCTTGCCCAGGACCTTGGTTCGGCCAAAGCGAAACTCGTTTTCGACGCATTTTATTATTTGCTGCCCAACTTTTCACATTTTAGCTATATAACAGAAACCGCCAACGGCATCACCGCCCCCGCATCAATGATCGGCGGAGCAATCCTTTATGCCGTTATCTACAACATTATTCTCCTGACAGCAACGATAGTTATATTCAATCGCCGGAATTTCAAGTAATGAGCATCGGCATTTTACAAAGAGTCATATTGCCAGCCGTCATTATCGCCTTAGGCTTTACAGCGATCGCTATTCTGACAGGCCATCTTACATCTCTTCGTCCGCAATTGCCGGAAGGCTACGAAGACAGTGACCTTACGATCAATGGATCGCAAATAAAAGGTTTTGCATTTGGCATGGAAGGATTGATAGCTGATTTTTATTACATGCGTTCGCTGCAGTATATCGGTGACAAGGTCATCAAATCTAAATCCGATTTCATCAATATCGAGGACCTGAGCGATCTCAACCCTCGTCTTTTGTATCCGCTTCTCAAAAACGCAACTGACGTCGACCCGCATTTTATTGCCGCGTATTCTTATGGAGCGATGGTCCTGCCGACGATCGACAAAGAAAAAGCGATCTCTCTTGCATCCAAAGGTATAGAAAATAACCCTAACGAATGGCG
>JANMDA010000406.1:0-5296 GCA_031376085.1 Chloracidobacterium sp. | reverse complement strand
GATTCCATGATGCCGAATTTTACATCCTTCGGCGAGTAATCGATACCGTAAAAATAACGCGACATCTTGCCGTCGGGTGTGACGACCATCACCCCGGCAGCATGAGCAAACTGATCGCTCTTTTCATCCCATTTATAATTAAAGCCTACCGCCGATGTTACCTTGTTGATCGCCTCCTGAGTGCCGGTGAGAAAATGCCAGCCTTTTTCCGTGCCGGGACGTCCGTATCGCTCCATATAGCTCGCCTTTTTATTTTTGGCGAGGCCGGGCTTGTCATTCTCACGGCCGTCAAAGCTGATCGCAACCACGTCAAACTCTTTCCCGGTGTCGAACGAGATGCCTTTTAATGTTCCTGTCAACCCGTTCAAAACCTGATTGCAAAGCATAGGGCATTCGTAGTAAACCAAGGCGAGTACAACGGGCCTGCCCGAATTGAAATACGAGCCCAATGTTACCGACTTTCCGTCCTCGTCTTTCAATTCTGTATCAAGCGGCAGTTGATCGCCCAATCTTTGGTCGATGCCGACGGTTTTCAATGTGTCCGGAAGACCGGTCGTAGCAGCAAATTCTGCCGGATCGTATGTCTTCGGCGAATACAGCGGCGAATTGTAATGCTCAGTCTTTTGACCAAACGTAATCGAAGTAAAAAGTAAAAGGGTAGAAGTAAAAAGTAAAAAGTAAAAAGTAAAAAGAGCAAAGCTCAATCCACTTAAATATTTTCCAATTTCCTCTTTCCTAAATTTTGACTTTTTACTTTTCACTTTTCACTTTTCTATCTTCGCTTTTCCGCAGCCAGCCTGCCTGAACTGGCATCCGTAAAATATGAGCTGGAGTTCTTAAAGAATTCTTCGGCCTCAGTGCCGGATTTTGCTTTTGCGTTTTGAGTCAGAAATTTTTCCTTTGCCATTTCGACCGGCATAACGCTCATCATTCCGGTCTTTTCATCTTTTCGGCCATGCTTCCAGATCTCTTCCCACTGCCTACTCAATTCCTTATACTCGGTTGCAGGGGCCTGCAGTTCCATATTCACCCAGCCGCGATCTGACTCAACGCCAAATCCGGGGGCCAACTGTAATCTCGGTTCGGGCGGCAGACGTTCCCGGTCGGACATCGCCATTGGATTTTTTTCACTATCCGGCATCTTCCAATAATCATTCAACGTTCCCAGAAATGCCCACATCAGTGCAAAAGTTATAACTATCAGCAGAACCAAGCCGATGGCGAATCCAAGTATTCCCTTGAACTGTATCTCGTTCTGCTCGTACGGGATGTTTAGGTCGATCCCTTTGTCTGTGTGTTTCTTTGATGACATATTTAATCCAAATTCTTAATGTCCCCTGCCGTGTTCGATGGCTCCTTCCAGATAAGGATCTTTGATTGGCACCATCGGCCTCTTCATCAACTCGCCAAAAAACCACCACAACCAAATGCCGCCCACCGCGACCGGAGCTACGAAATCAAGCCAATTTACATAAAACGTGCCTTGTTCGACACCGCCCGGCAGAACACGGTTACTAGGCCCGATCAGGTAAAACATATCGACAACGCGCATTACGAGAATAAATATCGCAAGCGTCGCCAGCCATCGAGCCTTGCGTTTGAAATCCTGTTGAAGCAATACCAAAAAAGGAAATGCAAAATGGAACGCGATCAGCCCGATTCCGACATAACCCCAGCCGCCTTTCATTCTCGTCAACCACCAGCCAGTTTCCTCCGGCAGGTTTCCCGCCCAGATGATTAGGAACTGCGAAAAATTGAAGTAGGCCCAAACCATTGTCAGAGCCAACATCAATTTGCCGAGATCGTGAAAATGGCGTTTTCCAATCACTTGATCCATCGGAGCCTTATCAGAAAGAAAAGCAAGGATCGTTACGCAAAAACAAAAACAGCTCAAGGCCCAACCCGCGACAAAAAGTAGTCCCCAGATCGTAGAAAACCAGTGAGCGTCGAGCATCAGCATCCAATCAACGGCCGCAAATGTTACGACGAGAGCGTAGATCACAAGCGTCGGCCCTGAAAATCGCGACATTCGCTCAAGCACGAGCCGCGATTCCTCGACTGTGTTCGTTTCATCCTGTTTCGCCGACCATTTATTGAGGAGGTAAACCATCACGCCCCAAAGAGCAAAATAGATCACCGACCGTAAGATCCAGAACCAGGGCGTCATATATATGCCGCGATGCTCCATTATAGGATCGGTCTGCGGAAGGATCGTCCATTCATAAAATTTATGAGTGTAAACACCTATCGCCAGCGGAATGAACATCAAAATGATCAACGGCAGCGTCCGCGAACCTGCCTCAAGCATACGGCGAATCACAACGCCCCAGGCTCCGCCGGTCAGGTATTGCAGCATCAAAACGCCAAGACAGCCGATGCCGATGCCACCCCAGAAAATGAATCCGAGAAGCCACGAGCGCATTGCCTGTTCCGTACTGAAATAAGCGCCGACCACCCACAAGATCAAGGCAATGCCGCCTATACCGAGCGCGAGCGTTCGCAACCGGTTCATCTCATTCGGAGCTGCGTAATCGCGGGAATTCGCCATTTACTCGTGCCCTCCGTGAGTTTCGCCGGTTTTGTGCGGCTCGCTGGTTGTTTCGGTCTTTGAGTTCATTTTCAGATTCTCATCCGGATTCTGGCTCACTTGAAGAGCCCGGATATAGGCGATTATCGCCCAACGATCGACCGGTTGAATTTGGTATGCGTATGGGTTCATCTTGCCCCAACCGTTTGTCATCACGTCAAAGAAATGGCCGACGGGAGCATTTCGCAGCCGGTCGTCATGATATGTCGGCGGTTTTGGAAAGCCTCGACGCACAACCATGCCGTCACCGTTCCCAACCGGGCCGTGACAAACGATGCAGTAAATGTTGTATCTCTCCTGCCCGCGATCGATCAATTCTTTTGTGACCGGAACAGGAAACTCATCGATATCATTTGGGAAACTGGCAACAAGCGTGTTGCCTGTAGCATCGGTCGTCGTAGCAACAGGCGCGTTCAGGTTCGGATTATCGATCTTGCCTGTATAAAAAGCCTTGTTGTCGTGCAGTTGGCCGCGTGCAACCGTTCCCTCGGGCATATCCCGCGAAGCCCTTTTATCGCTAAAAAAGTCGCTCTTTTTATAAGCCCTATATCGCGGCTGGTCCTGCATATCAAAACGCACTCCGCATCCTGCGGAGAAGGCAAATGTAAAAAGTAAAAAGTAAAAAATAGACCAGGAAGTCATTCCGGCTTTGACTTTTAACTTTTTACTTTTGACTTCCGCAAAGAGGTTATTCCTCAACATCAAACACCTCCTGTCCGCCAAGGCTTTCCATAAAGCTTCTGGTCTTTTCGTAGTCGTATTTCGGATCGATCGATTCGATAATAAGAAAAAACTTCTCACGTGTTGCGAGAGCAAATCTCGGCACATTGAACACGGGATGATAAGGCGACGGCAAACCGTTCAAAAATAACATTCCGAAAACCGCTGTAAATGCCGCGAAAAGGATCGTTAGTTCGTATGCTGGCGGAATAAATGCGGGGAGGCTGAAATGCGGCCTGCCGCCGACGATTATCGGCCATTCGATCACATGCACGAAGTATTCAAGTCCGATACCGGCCATCAGACCGGTAATACCTCCAGCGAAGATCAGATACGGCAAAATGCTCCGCTTGATGCCGAGCGCCTCATCGATCTCGTGAAGTGGAAACGGCGAAAAAGCATCGGTTTTGACATACCCGGCGTCACGAACGAGGCGCGCGGCATCAACCAGCTCGGTCGCCGTGTCAAATTCTGCCATTATCCCGTGAAGATTTTCCTTCATACGTTGGTTACTGCTTTTGCAAACCCGTTTTCGTTATTATCGAAGCCTCCTGATACTCGTCGTAATCAGTGTTTATTTCCCAAAGGTCATTCCCTTTGTTATTCAAAACATTCTCTGCCGCGAGCAAACCCATCAGGATCGAATGGTCCTGATTGTTGTACTTGAATGCTCCATATCGCCCTATCGGCATCAAATTCTTTACAGTTCTCAAATAATCTTCGATCGGTTCCAAAACATCTCTGTAACCCATCGAATATATCGGATAGCATCGATTGATCCGATAAACCTTGCCGTCTAATATCCCGGCATCTCCGATCAGGCCCGTCTGCCTGATCTCTCGGTTGCCCATTTCGATGAGGCCATCGTCGGACAAATGCCAGGTTTCGTCTTCTTCCTGACACCAGAACTCCATACACAAAATGGAGGTTTTTTCATCGCCGTATAAATACGGCACCCAGTTCCGGAAATTCGTTATCCGCCCGCAATTCAAAGACGGCGAATGAACATAAAGCCAATTGTCCTTGAACAGATCCGTTGCATCGACATTCAAATAAACCAGGATCGTGTTCCTGAATTGCAGCGAATTGGCTTTTTCCCTGATCTCCTCTGGTGCCTCTTCGAGCCGTGAAACCAGAAGCGAAAGCGGCATCGTCGAGACCACATAGTCGAATTTCAACTCTTCGCCGGTTGTGAGCACTAAACCGGTCACAGTTTCATACTCGGTCACGACCTTTTCGACGCCGGTGTTGAGTTTCAAAATGCCGCCGTTTTGCTGAAACTTCTCGGCCATCAACTCATAAACCATTCCGGTTCCGCCGATCGGATAAGCAAATTGATCGACCAGGGTCTTGTGTTTGCCGCCGCCGAAAAACGCGTTCTTTACCGCTTCCATTAGCGAGAGCTTTTTGATCCGCTGTGCGGCAAAGTCTGCATCGAGTTCAGTGCATTTTATGCCCCAGAGTTTTTCCGAATAGGTTTTAAAAAAAACTTCGAAAAGCCTCTTGCCGAAACGGCTCGTGACCCACGTTTCAAAGTCCCCTTTGAACTCGGTCGGCGACAATTTTTCTTTCAAATAGCTAAGAACACATCTGGCCGTTTCTAAAACGCCCAGCTTCGCAAATGCATCGAGCGGCTTGAGCGGGTAATAGAAGAACCGGTTGTTATAAAAGATCCGGGTCAGTCTATCGACCATTTCATATTTGTTTTCAACAACCTCGAGCCAAAACTCATTCACCCTCGAATCGGATGAAAAAAACCGGTGCGGCCCGATATCGACCTTCTGGTCCCACAGCGTGATGCTCTTGGCAAGTCCGCCGACGCTGCCGCTTATTTCAAATAAAGTGACCTCAACATCTTTTTGCTTCGAGGTCTGGTAGGCCGCCGTCATCCCCGCGGGGCCTGCTCCTATAACAGCGACCTTTTTCAAAATACTGCCACTGCTCATTTTCAAACTAGCCCTTAAACCCGGGCGGGTCGGTACGGTCGTA
>JANMDA010000361.1:0-3551 GCA_031376085.1 Chloracidobacterium sp. | reverse complement strand
TTTTGAAAACGCAATAAATTAGCATATAATTCGAGGAAACAGACAGGAATTCTTTGAGAGCCAAGCCTGGGAAAAAGCGGATCGCCGGTAAGGTTGAGGCGAAAGGCGGGCGATGAAAAAAGATTTGTAAATAAAAAGTTGAGGGAGCAGAAGAAATATGTACAGAAGTCAAAGGCCGTGGCGTATAGCAGTGACGAGAACAGCAATAGCAGCAGTGATCGGAGCAGCATTTTTAACACTGATAGTAGCCGGGACAAGTGCGGCGAATGTGTCGTTTATGGAATCGGTAAAAGGGTTCTTTGGCGTAGGAAGCGAAGCGGTTCGAGTGAAAACGGACGCGGTGACTGCAAATAATACGGGCAGCGACACGCCCGCCCGCTCGCTGGCTTCGACGACGCTTGTGATAAGCCAGGCATACGGCGGCGGCGGCGGAACCACTGGAACATACCTCAATGATTACGTCGAGTTGAAGAACATCTCCAGTAGTGCGCAATCACTTACTGGTTTGTCGCTGATGTACGGATCTGCAACCGGTCAGTTCGCCAGTTTGACGACGAATGCCTATGCTCTTGCGAACGTGACGGTCCAACCCGGAAAATATTATCTGGTCCAGCTTTCACCGGCCGGAACGGCAGGTGCCCCATTACCGGTTACGCCGGACGAGGCGACGACCAACCTCAATATGTCGGGAGTGAACGGCAAAGTGGCATTGGTAACCAGTGCCTTTACGGCAAATACATGCGGCGGAACGGCGACGCCGTGCACGCTGCCGAATGCGGCAATTATCGATCTTGTCGCGTGGGGAACGGCTAATAATGCAGAGGGCGGAGCCTCGACCAATGGCGGAGCATCTCTAACGTCGGTCCAGGGAAACGTGAGGAAGAACGGCGGCTGCACGGACACGGACAACAACAACGCCGACTTCGACATAATAACGGCACCTGTACCGCGAAACTCGGCAACGGCGGCGGCACCTTGTGCAGGCGGCCCGACACCGACGGTGACGAATACACCGACTGGCTCACCGAGTGCGACAAATACTGCAACTCCGACGCCGACAAATACGCCGACGAATACGCCGACCGGTTCGCCGGCGGCAAGCCCGACCCCGCCACAGAACCCGACATTTGTACTGAGTCAGGTGTATGGCGGCGGCGGAGCAAACACCGGCACTCCGGCCTATGTGAGTGATTATGTTGAAATCAAGAACGTGACCGGTAGCGTGCAGTCCCTGAGCGGATTGTCGCTGTATTACGGTTCGGCCCTTGGTAATTTTGCGAGCACGGGAGGAAATGCATTTGCACTTCCAAATGTAAGTGTTAACGCGGGGCAATATTACCTTGTCCAGCTCGGCCCGGTCGGAACTGTCGGTGCTCCTCTGCCCGCAGCTCCCGATGCGACGACCACCAATCTAACCATGTCGGGTACCAACGGAAAGGTTGCACTGGCGACCGCCGGGCTTCCGATAAATACATGCGGAGCGACCGCGACGCCATGCGATGCGACACAGCTTTCCTTTATAGTCGACTGGGTTGCCTACGGAGCCGCCGGAAACGGCACGGCAGGCAATGGCGAAGGCGGCACATCGGTCAATAACGGCGTGGCCATAACAAACGTGGACGGTGCAGTCAGAAATAACGGCGGCTGCCAGGACACCAATAACAATAACAATGATTTTACTGTAACAACGCCGCCGGTGCCTCGAAACACGGCAACCGCCGCCGCACCTTGTGCAGTCGGCCCGACCCCGACAGCCACCTCGACCGTTGCCAATACACCAACATCAACGGCAACAAATACACCGACGGCCACCTCGACCGTCGCTAATACGCCAACCTCTACTGGGACAGCGACCAACACGCCGACGAATACCCCAACGGCAGTTAATACGCCAACGTCAACAGCGACCAACACACCGACTGCGGCTAATACGCCGACGTCGACAGCAACATCGACAAATACGTCAACCAATACACCCACATCAACGGCGACGGCGACAAATACTCCAACAAATACGCCGACTCGAACCTCGACGAATACGCCTACACCAACGGTAACTGCGACGGCGACGGCATCGCCAACGCCGCAGACATACGCAAATTCAGCGGCAATATGCACGACACTTGGTTCGGGGGCTGACCTTTATCCTTCGACGATCGTTGTTTCAGGCGGGCCGACTCAGATCAACGGTTTACGCGTTATATTGTTTAATATTACACATCAGCGGCCCGATAATATGGACTTTCTACTAGTCGGGCCGACCGGCCAGAAGTTCATTTTGATGGCTGATGCAGGTGGTCAATTACCAGTGCCAACTCCGGGCGTTACACTAACATTTACCGACGGCGCCGGTGCGGTTTTGCCGGACTCGGCACCACTGACGACAGGGATTTTCGAGCCAACGTCCTGGGAGCCCGGACAGTTGAACTTCCCGGCACCTGCACCTGTCGGCCCGTATAACGAGCCTGGCAGTGCGATTGGTGGCAGTGGTACTCAAACCCTGGGCGGCAATTTCCGATTTACCAACTCAAACGGCGCATGGAATCTCTACATGCGTGACGATGACGGAACATTCTCAAGACCGACAGCCATCACTGGTTGTGTAAATGGCGGTTGGCAGCTACAGTTCCTGCCGGCTACAGCCGCAAGCTTAAGCCTGTCGGGCCGAGTTACGACGGCTGGGGGAAATGGAATTCGCAATGCAAAAGTTGTGATTATGGGTAATTCATTGGATGAGCCTATCATCACGGCGACAGGATCCTTTGGTTACTACTCGTTCGACGGGCTTACAGCCGGCGAGACCTATATAGTTACGGTCAACTCGAAGCGTTATACGTTCAGCATGCCAAGCCGTGTGGTTAGCCTTGTTGATAACGTGATCGACGCTGACTTTATTGCCGACCAGCAGGAATAAAGTCATCGACGAAAGACTAAGTGTGCCCGTCCTCTTTAGAGGGCGGGCACTTTTATCATTCTAGTGCAGTCTTACCGCAAATGAACCAATCGTCAAAGCTGATTTCTCCATACGGTGATAAGTTAGTGGATCTGACCGTTCACGACGATGAGCATTTGGAATTGCGATCATACGCGAGCACATTGATCGCGTTACAACTTTCAGAACGTGCTGTGTGCGATCTGGAGCTGCTTGGATGCGGAGCATTTTCCCCGCTTGACAGATTTTTGGGGAAAGATGATTTCGAGAGATCGGTTCATGATATGCGGTTAGGCAATGGTGCAATCTTTCCCATTCCAATTTCGCTGTCCGTCTCCGGCGATACAAACATAAAACTCGATTCCGATATTGCATTATGCGACACGCGAAATAATGTTCTGGCCGTGATGACGATCGAGGAGATCTACGAATGGGATCGTGCTGAATTTTCTCAATGTGTTCTGGGAACCAGAGATATTCGCCATCCATTGAATTCTGAAATACAACGCCTGGGAACATTGAACATATCTGGAAAGCTGCGTGTTTTGTCGCTCCCGACACATTTCGATTTTCAAGATCTGCGTCTTACACCAAAACAGACTCGCTCGAAACTCGACGC
>JANMDA010000356.1:0-5176 GCA_031376085.1 Chloracidobacterium sp. | reverse complement strand
GCTACTAGTCTGCCTTTTTACTTTTTACTTTTTACTTTTTACTTTTTACTTTTTACTTTTTACTTTTTACTTTACCAATTCCTCAGCCTGCCGCAGCGTATTGCTCAGGTTTCCCATGCCGCCGAATTTATCTGCCGTATCTTTGCCGCCGCCGAGTGTTGCGATCGCGATGATCTGCTGCCCGATCTTTTGAGCGATGCCCGCCGCCACCTTTTCATCCTTGACTCCGACTATCTGCCAGCGGTCGCCGTTCCATTGCATCTTCATCTCTAACGGATGATTCTGCAGTTTACTACTTACGATCGCGACATCGTCCGAAATCACAATATCGACGTATCTGCTTGCTCCCATCACCATAGCAAAAAACGGCACGTCTCCGTATTTTGCGGTCCTCTCACGAATGACTCGCGGTAATTCCGCACGAGCACGTTCCTTGACCGCAGGCATCAGCGGCCTGGCGAGTATAGTCGCCTTTTGGATAGCTTCCGGCGACATGCCGCGTCCGTATAATTCGATTGCCTTTGCCGTAACCTGCGGCATAAAATCCTCAACGACCGCATCGATGTCAACGATGTTGTCGACCTCTTCTGTGTCATCCCGTTTTGCTGCGTCAACCAAAAGAGCCAACGAATATTGCGGCGAGGATTTGAGCTGGTGATAGTAGATAAGTCCACCGATAACCGCGACCATCGCCAAAGTTAAAGCCACCGTTCCGGCGATCACATATGTCTGTTTCGGCATAAGTTACTCAGATGACAAAACCTCGGCGTTTAGTTTCCCACGCTCTAAGCGTATTTTCAATTTGTCGCCTGATCGAAGCGTCGAAGCGTCGCGCACAATACGTCCATCCTCTGCCTGAGTTATCGAATAACCGCGTGTCAGAACCGCAAGCGGCGAAAGTGCATCAAGTTTTGCCATCTTCACATTCAACGCTTCGGACTTTAACTTTAGGCTTTTATCCATCGCAGTCAGCCGCCGTTGATCGAGCATTGCGAGCATATTACCGATAGCCGCAGCTTTTGCCGTGAGTGTCGCGGGCGTCAGTCGCGAGGCAACATCGGAAAACCGCGCATTCGCCCGCTGAACCGAGGCCGAAAACGTATACTGTAAATTACTTACAGCCTCGCTAACACGCGTCCGCACATCGAGCATCTTGTAATCCAAAATGCTGATCAATCTTTCTTCACAAGCGTGAAGGTCGTTAATAATATCCTCTTCCCTACCCGCGACTATCTCCGCCGCCGCCGAAGGCGTCGCCGCCCGCATGTCAGCCACAAAATCCGCTATCGTCACATCGATCTCATGCCCGACCGCCGAGATCACAGGTATCTCGCTCGCTCTGATCGCACGCGCCAGCATCTCGTCATTAAACGCCCAAAGGTCCTCAGCCGAACCGCCGCCGCGTCCGACGATCAAAACGTCAATTCGTTCATGCTCAACGAGCGTTCGATTGTATTCATTAACGCCCGTCACTGCCGCGCGAATACTGTCCGCCGCGCCTTCACCCTGCACAAGCGCCGGTATCAGTAAAATGCTCACTGACTGCGCCCGCCTCGTCAAGACCGTAACAATATCGTGATATGCCGCACCGGTCTTGCTCGTGATAACGCCGACTCGTCGCGGCAAAAATGGTATCGGACGTTTTAGCTCTTCAGCGAATAACCCTTCTTTATCAAGCTTTGCCTTGATCTGCTCGTAAGCCGCCGCAAGAGCGCCTTCGCCCGAAGGTTCGAGCGAATCAACAACGATCTGCGTCTCGCCGCGAGCTTCATAAAAACTCACCCGCCCGCGAATTCGCACCGTAACGCCGTTCTGCGGCTTAAACCTGATCCTGTAATTCGTGCCCTTCCAACAAACGCACTTTATCTGCGCATCGCCGTCGTTCAAATTAAAATACCAATGCCCCGAACCCGCCGCAGTAAAATTAACGATCTCACCCTCGACCCAAACCGACGCAAACTGCCGCTCAACTGCCTCGCGCACCTCAGCATTCAACTCCGAAACCGTCATCGGCCGGCGTTCAGTTTCGTCTAATAAAAATTGTAAAAGTGGCTCGTTCAAATCAACATTATTTGAACACACATTCTCATCCAGTGACAAAAGACGCTTAAGAGTAAAGCTAAGCCGGCAAATCTATTTGCCGCAACCGAATTTTTTTGGCAACCCGTCCTTTCTCGGCAAACATCCCAGAGTTCACAAAACGGTCTAAAAAGATCGTAATGTAATTTAAAAATATTAACGCAATTAAGGGGGAAAACATGAAACGAGGAGTTTTAGGATTATGTTTAACGTTAGGCTTAGCGGGATCAGCGATCGCGCAAAAGCAGGTCAAATCGACCTCGTCGGCAGCTGTCGATCAAAATACTTCGGTTGGTTCTCAGATAACATCCGGAACACGGATTTCCGGCCAATTACAGAACTCGTTGGATGTGCAGCGGGCAAAAGTCGGCGATCAGGTACTTCTGAAAACGACAAAGGCAGTCAAACAAAACGGTCAGACGGTCATTGCTAAAGGATCGACCCTTGTCGGGCATGTAACGAGCGTTCAGAAAAAGATTAAAGGCAACGCAAATTCGAGCCTCGGTTTAGCATTTGACAAGCTTCAGCAAGGCTCCGGCAGTCTACCGATCAATGCCACCATAACATCGGTTCTGAGTGCTCAAACTGCGGCATCAATAGCATCGGACGACGTCATGCAGTCAGGCACATCGTCCCAAAGCTCGTCCCGCTCAGCCCGTTCATCGGCCGGAAACGGCGGTTTGCTTGGCGGCGTTAGTAACACCGTCGGCAGCGTCGTAAAAACCACGGCGCAGACGGTCGGCGGAATCGCGGACACGACAGGTCAGGCCGTCGGATCTGCATCGGGAGCGGTTGGAAACACTGTCAGTGGATTAACTATTACACAATCGGCCAGTGCGTCTGCACAAGGCGGTTCGACGCTAAATATGAGCGGAGGAAATCTGCATCTCGACAAAGGCACGACGTTTAATTTGATGGTCACGAGTTCCTCATCGGCTTCTGTCGAAAAACCGTAACCACTGAGCTCCATTCCATACCCGAATTTAACGGGTAGTGAAGAGATCACTTCTTTAAGAGGCTTCGAGTTACTCGAGGCCTCTTTTTGGTAAACGAAGACCGTGATATTACTTATTGATTGACTGCAATAACCGTTGTCACAGCTATGAATGTATTTTCCCGCTTTGCCTTTATCTTTAAACGTGTGCTCACCCCGGCGCCGTTTGTTGAGGTGTTAGACCTAAACGTTACGTTATACGCCGTCCTTAGCTGCACGGCGATGTCTTCGTAAGCACGTTGAATCTGGCTGATCTGCGTTATTGGATAATAAACGCCGCCGGAAACTTTTGCGAGACCCTCGCCTTCGCCAACGCTCTTTGCGGTGAGCGACATATACTTTGCACGCATCGGATCGATAGTTGCGTTCGAATTCGCAGCGGCTGCCGCGATCAATCCGGACGGAACATAAAGCGGATAAATTAACGAGCCGCTTTCCTGTATCGAGCTAAGCAACGCATCGAAAGGCAGAAACGAACGATTGTCGTCGCCGTCAGTCAGAATAACGATGGCGGTGCGCTCACCTTTTAGCTGCCGCAAAGTATCGGCCAATGTATAAGCAAGTGCATCGTAATACGCCGTGCCGCCGCCGGCGTCGAAGGTGTCGAGGCTCTCTGACAGTTTGCCTTTGTCGGTCGTGAATTTTGAGAGGACTTTTACATCCTCATTAAAAGTGATTATCGAAACGCGGTCATTTTTATCGACCGTATCGACAAAACTGCGTGCGGCCTTGCGTATAAAATTGACGTAGTTCTCAATACTGCCCGAAACGTCGAGCAGCAACACAAGATTAAACGGCGAGGTTGAACGCTCAACCGACAAAATCTCGCGCTGACTACCGTTTTCGAGGACTTCGAAATCCTTTGCCTCAAGCCCCGCAATCACACGATTATTTGTGTCAGTCACGCGAACCAAAGCCGTCTTGATCGGCGCCGCCACTGCATCCGCTTGTTCCGATTTGCCACGAAGTATAGGTTGCCGTTCGAAAGGCGGCAGAGTTCGTGCATAATCGCCAAAATATTTTGGCGACGCACGGCGAATCGCTTCCATCAGCAGCGAATCGCCGCTGCGAACTATTGCCTTAGCCGCATTGGTCAAAGGCCGCTCCCGAAGGTCGCTCATAACCTCACTCGGCGGCACATTGAGCAAAATAATGCCGCGAGCAGTAGTGAAATTCAGCGAGACAGTTTTTTGATCATTTATCTTTGATTTTTGACTTTTGACTTTTGATCTTTGAGATCCGAGATTTCAGATGCAGAAGTCGCTCCCGGTTCTGACCTTTTGACTTTTTCCTTTTTACTTTTTACTTCGCCGCTTCGGCGGCCTCTGACCTCAAACCGTCCTGCTGCTTTCTCTTTCACCTCGGCGATCTCAAAATCAGCTAAATATCGCGGCTTCGATTCCGTCCAGATGAATTGATATTTCAGATCGTCGTCCGGCACATCGACTGCGACTGTGCCGGTGTCGGTCTTGACGTCTATAGAAGCAAAGTTACCGGCGATCTCGACCGCTCCGGCAAATGTTTCGACTTTGATATTTGTGCGTTCAGGCAGAATAAGTATGAGGTCGATGCGTTTCTGTTTATCGGCGGGTTTGATGATGATAACAATATGTCCCGATCCGCCGCTGACCTTGATCTCGGAATCGGCAACACCTTTTGGCGACGAAGCGGTTAATCGACCGACGACAGGCTTTTCGTCAACAGCGGTAACGGCCTTAGCTCCAACTCGTCCGTAGTTGTTGACGATCTCGACCGTTCCGCCCTCGCGGACATTCAACTCGCGCGTCAAGTCCTGCGCGGAACCGACCAGCGATAACACAACGATAACAAATAAAATGTAAGGGAATCTCTTGCTAGAAAACAGCATCTCTTACGGTTTGCTCGGAATTCTGCCGGATTGGATAAGGCGTTGGCGGACACGTTCCTGCCATTTTTTTCGAGGGCTTTCGTCGTCCTCAAATCGCTCGATGAGATCGTGCATCGATTCACCGCCTGCGAGCCGGGTTTTCAAATAGAGCAACGCTACTATAATAGCAGAAAACGACAGCACGAGAATTTGGATCGGAAGCCAAACTATCTGTATCAGCGATTCGAGCAGGGTGT
>JANMDA010000279.1:0-8596 GCA_031376085.1 Chloracidobacterium sp. | reverse complement strand
CCGCAAACCGGCCGTGATTTTACCTTCGACCAGCACGATACATTTATGATCGGGCGGAGCGAAGATGCTCAATTCTGTATTCCGCAGGACCGTTATTTCTCTCGCCATCATTGCCTCATCGAAATCGCTCCTCCGCAGGCTTTTCTTCGTGACCTCGGTTCGACAAACGGCACTTACGTTAACGACCTGCGCGTTGAATCGTCGTATCTGAAAAGCGGCGACCGAATTCAGGGCGGCGAGACTGTACTTGAGGTTGAAGTTTCGGCTGGCATGACGGCGTCGGATGCTGACGGTGGAAGTTACACCAGCAAGCAACTTGCAATGGTAAAAGTTGAATGCCTGAATTGCCGGGCATCTGCTGAATTTGAAGCATCGGATACCGATACAGGACTTTCGTATATCTGTGACAATTGCCGAGAAGAGCTCAAGAAAAATCCTCAGCCGATACCTGATTATCAAATGATCCGCGTCATCGGACGCGGCGGTATGGGCAGCGTTATTCTTGCACGTTCGGAAATTAACGGCGGCGTTGTTGCGATCAAGACTCTGCTGCCTGAGGTTGCTGTCAGCGAGCAAGCGTTAAAACGTTTCTTACGCGAGATCAAAGTTGCCGCTTCGCTTCAGCATCCTAATATCGTTAGATACGTTGAGCACGGCAAACATAACGGCCTTGTTTATCTCGTTACCGAGTTTGTTGTCGGTATGGACGCTTCGCGTCTTGCAAAAAGCCGTGGCGGGAAACTCGACTACAGGGAAGTTGTGAGTATTATAGAACAGACACTTGCGGCGCTGGATTTCGCGCATAAACAAGGCTTTGTCCACCGCGACATAAAAGAACAGAACATATTGATCAACGGCGAATATCCCAACAGCACCGCAAAACTTACTGATTTCGGCCTTTCGAAAAGTTTTAAGGAAACCGGAATGAGCGGCGTAACAATGGTTGGCGATGTTGCCGGAACCATTGCATACATGCCGCCCGAACAAGTGCGCGACTTTAAGGATGTAAAGCCGCCGTCCGACATTTACGCGATGGGAATGACGGGATATGCACTGTTGACGGGAGCAAATGCTCTCGACATCAACCCAAAAGCCGGGATCGCTGAGACGGTAAAAGCGATCTTTGAAAAACCTATCGTGCCTCTAAGGGACCGCGTTCCCGATGTGCCTGTCAGGCTTGCATCGGTGATCGAAACTGCACTGGCGAAACACGTCGAACAACGCTGGCGGACCGCCGGTGCTATGCGAGAAGCTCTTCTATCTGCGGCTTCTGACACTTGAAACATTTTATTCCGTTATATCAGTGAGACTCTTGTTTATTGAGAATAGAATTGATCATCCCGCCGATCATTAATACCAGTGCCGTAAGATAAAGCCACAGCATCATAATTATTACGGCACCCAGTGAGCCGTAAGTCTTATCGTAGGAGTTGAAATAGCCAATATAGAGACGAAATCCACTGGTCAGGATTAGCCATAAAAGAATGGCCACGCCAGACCCCGGCGTTATCCATGTCCAGCGAAATTTTCTGAAATCGGGAAGCATATTGTAAATTATTTCGCACACCAAAAGCATCAGCAACAAGATCGACATCCATTGTATCGTGACGAGTATAAATGGCGATGTTACCTCCAATCCGATACCGGCAAGAAGATACTGGACAAGCTGCCAGCCGTAAAATACTACCGACAAAACCACTGTTGCCAATATAGAAAAGATGAATGTGAGGACTATAGACTCAGCCTTTGTCCACCACCATGAACGAGTTTCTTTGATCTGGTAGACATCGTTCAGAGCATTACGAATACCATCAACACCAGCCGAAGCCGACCACAGTGTTACAAGCAGTCCGAGCGTTGCTTTGCTGCCAGTGCTGTTTGCAAGGACCTCGTCGACTGTATTTTTGACCAGATCGAAAACCGCTGTCGGCATAAGACGATGCAGATAGACAAACAATTCGCTTTTGAGGCCATCAGACGAAACGAGAATGAGCCCGAACAGACTGACAAGAAAGTAGAGAAGCGGAAAAAGAGCGAACGAAAAATAAAAAGCTACCTGTGCGGCCCGGCTGAAAATGTCGGCATCGAATGACCGCTCATAAAGACTCACAAAAAATTCTTTCCAGGTTAATTCGGCGGACGGTTGCATCGTAGTATCGACAATTGCACGGCTATTATTTTTTCGATTTGATAAGCACACGCGGAACACGCGGCGAGATACCGCATGTTATCTCGTAGCCGATAGTGCCGAGTTCTCGCGCGAGATCCGAAGCTTTGATCGCATGACTTTCGCCGCCGCCTATTAGAAACACTTCATCGCCGACTGAAACATTTGGGATGTCGGTTACATCCAACAGCGTCCAGTCCATAGAGATTCGACCGGCTAGGGGAGCAAAATGGCCATTGACGAATGCTCTGCCTCGATTCGACAGGCCGCGCGGATAGCCGTCGGCATAACCTATTGGAACAAGAGCGATAACGGAGTCGCGTGTCGTCACAAAAGTGCGCCCGTAGCCCAGACTTTCGCCTGCCGGAACTTGTCTCAAATATGCAATTCGGGAACTTAGCGACAAGACGGGCCTTAAATCAGGGCGTGGAGCTTCCGATGGTAAAATGTCTTCAATAAGGCCGTATAAAGCACCGCCGAGACGCACCATGTTGCGGCGTGATTCGGGATGAGCGATCGCTCCGGGCGAATTTGCGAGATCGAATAATTCCGGTTTATGTCCGGCCGTAATGAACTCCGCACAAGCTTTTTCAAAACGTTCGATCTGAAGACTTGTAAACGCATTTTCGCTCGGGTCTTCGGCGGATGCAAAGTGGGTCAGCATTCCCGTAACTCTAAGCTCTCGTAGTCCAGTCAGAGCATCGGCAAAAATAGCAGCATCGCGAAAGCCGACACCGACGCGTCCCATTCCCGTATCGATCTTGATGTGAACGTCAATATTTTGTTCGTGCTCTGTTGCGAATTGGCTCAACCTTTTTGCGATCGCCAGATCGTAGACCACAGGAGTTAGGTTGTGCTCAAAAAGTAATCTCTCCTGTCCCGGCCAAAATGATCCAAGGCATAGGATGGGAGATTTTACACCTGCTTGGCGAATTTCGACGCCTTCTTCAGGTATGGCGACGCCAAACCAATCGACACCCTCGGATTCAAGCCTGACGGCACAGGCTGCCGCACCATGGCCATATCCGTCAGCCTTGACGACGGCCATGTATTTGACATCGGAACCGATGAACTGTTTTGAAGAGTGAAAATTATAGGCAAGGGCGTCCAGATCGATGTAGGCTTGGGTCGGACGATTGTCTATTTGCAGGCTCATCGTGGTTAAATTAAAACACGAACAAATACATCTAACGTATTGTTAATAAATAAGTTATTAAACACTTAAAGTGAAACATCAGCTTTTAGCTGACTCAATCATAAAGGTATATTGCCATGCTTCTTCGGCGGGTTCGAATCGCGTTTATTTTGAAGCAGCGAGAGAGCACGGATGAGTTTCGGACGCGTATATTTTGGCTCTATAACCTCGTCGATATAACCTCGCTCGGCCGCGACATAGGGGTTCGCAAACTTTTCGTTGAATTCATTGACGATACGCTGTCGATTTTCCTCAGGGTTTGTCGTGTCGGCAAGTTCTTTTCGGTAAAGAATGCCGACCGCACCCTCTGCTCCCATAACGGCGATTTCAGCCGTTGGATAGGCGAAATTGATGTCCGTGCGTATATGTTTCGAGGCCATAACACAATACGCACCACCATAAGCTTTTCTCGTGATCACTGTGATCTTTGGCACCGTGGCTTCGGCAAAGGCGTACAAAAGTTTTGCTCCGTGTCGAATTATGCCCTGATGTTCCTGATTCACACCCGGAAGGAAGCCGGGAACATCTTCAAACGTGATCAGCGGAATGTTAAAGCAATCGCAAAATCGGACAAAACGAGCCGCTTTGACTGATGCGTCTATATCGAGAACGCCTGCGAGATAAGCAGGTTGATTAGCGACAATGCCAACAGAATAGCCGCCCAGACGTGCAAAGCCGACAACGATATTTGGAGCGTAATGCTCTTGAACCTCGAAGAAATAACCTTCGTCCACGACATTATGGATGATGTCGCGAATGTCGTAAGGCTGCGTCGACGCTTCGGGGACCATGGAATTGAGCTTTTCATCGGCGCGATCGGATGGATCTTCGGTCGCAACAAACGGCGGGTCGTCCATGTTGTTCGAAGGTATGAACGACAGCAATTCACGCGTGATCCGGAGTGCGTGTTCATCCGAATCTGCCGCAAAATGGGCGACGCCGGATTTTGTGTTGTGCGTCATCGCTCCGCCAAGCTCGTCTTTCGTAACATCTTCATGTGTGACAGTTTTGATCACATCAGGCCCGGTGATGAACATATACGACGTGTCTTTTACCATCACGTTAAAATCCGTAATAGCCGGCGAGTAAACTGCACCGCCGGCACATGGGCCGAGAATGCAGCTGATCTGCGGAATAACTCCGCTAGCCAAAACATTGCGAAGAAAAATATCGGCATATCCGCCAAGGGAAACGACGCCTTCCTGAATACGAGCTCCGCCGGAATCATTGAGGCCGATAACCGGTACACCGGTCTTCATCGCCATATCCATGATCTTGCAGATCTTTTCGGCGTGAGTCTCCGAGAGCGAGCCGCCAAAAACAGTAAAATCCTGTGCAAAAACAAAAACCTCGCGGCCATCGACAAGGCCGTGTCCGGTGATCACTCCGTCACCGGGAAATTTCTGCTCATCCATTCCAAAGTCTGTCGAACGATGAACAACGAATTTATCAAATTCCTCAAAACTGCCTTCATCGAGGAAAAATTCGACCCTTTCACGAGCTGTCATTTTGCCTGAGGCTTTTTGTTTGTCGACGCGAGCCTTTCCGCCGCCTTCTTCGGCGATGTGTGACCTTTCCTTTAAAAGTTCGATCTTGTTTTTGGTCTTTGATTCGGGCTGCATATCGCCTAAGTTTAGCTATTATTGGCCGTTATTTCAAAATGTAGCAATAAATGATTAAATTTGAATGGCAATGAAGGAAATAGAAAAAATAACAAGCCGCGATAATCAGCGATTGGTCCATGCCCGTAAAGTCCGCGACGGCAAGATGCCCGAACAGATATTCATCGAAGGACGCAGATTGGTAGAAGAAGCTTTGCATTCGGATCTGATGATCGATGAATGCTTTGTGTCGGATGATTTTGCGGATGATCTACTGCCCAATAAGATCTCGGAACTCAGTTTATCTATTACACAAATTCCCAACAAAATTTTTGGCACAATAGCTGACACCAAACAGCCGCAAGGCATCATATTGATCGCAAAGCGTCCGACAACATCACTTGTAATAATTGAAGCCAATGTGAAATCGTCTTTCCTGCCGCTTGTCATATTTCTGAAAGAGATAAACAATCCTGCTAATCTTGGAGCGATCCTCAGAACAGCGGAAGCCGCAGGTGTTGCGGGCATCATTGTTTCAAAAGATTCTGCCGATGTTTTTTCGCCTAAATCTTTGCGTGCTGCGATGGGCTCGGCGTTTCGATTGCCGATCGTTGAAAACGCAGATCTTGAAAATATTCTGAATTGGTCAAAAAATAATCAATTGACTTCAACTGCCGCTGCCGCAAATACTGCAAAAAATTATGCCGACATTGATTGGCGAAAGCCGCGGCTGTTGGTTTTTGGATCAGAAGCACACGGCCTAAGCAATTCGGATCTGCAACTAGTCGAGGAAGCCATCAACATTCCAATGGAAAACGGAGTCGAAAGTTTGAATTTAGCCGTTTCCGCAGGCGTGATCCTTTTCGAGGCAAAACGTCAAATGACTAGACTCTGATGCACGTCCCAGAGATTTTTTTCACCACAAAGGCACAGAGAACACAAAGAAATGAAACCGAGCGTAAGCATAAGATCGCCGCTTTCCAGCCAGTCCATAAATTATTTTATCGGTGCCTCGATCTTTAGGTCTTTTGTCGTGTAATCATACACACTCATGCTTCTTGACCAACGCTGCGTATCCGAACTTCGAGTTTCTGCCTCGGTCTTTAGATAAGTCCCATCGCTATTTAACCAAATACTGTACTTAAAAGTGGTCTGCGACTGATTCCCCTCTGTGGTAATAATCATTCGTTTAGTTCGAACGTATATCTCGGATAAGTCCTTTCGTCCCATATATCTGTATTCGTACTCAAATCTCATTAGACTTGATTTACCGTCAGAAACATGGCCCGTTCCATTGCCTTTTCCCGTGCTAAGTGAAGGTTCAGGTTCACAGTCATAACGTCCCGTAAAGCCAAGCTCCTGAAATTTCCACGAGCCAACGCCGTCTCGCGAATAGCTTTTTCGGCCTATTCGTATTTCTTCATACTTTTTCGCGAGATCACTGTCTTTGGGACCTGCAATCACCCAAACGCGGTCAAGGGGAATGTAACGTGTCAGGCGGATGTATGTATAGAAAGGCGGCTTTGCGTCATCAGAATATTCTTCATTAGTCTCGGTATCGATGTGCGGTACACCTTTCACCTTTTCGCACGCTCTTTTCCATACATTATTGAATTCAGTCTCCGAGAGCGTTTTCTCCTGAGTCGCCACGCCCACCCTAGATAAAACCACTACTGCAAGAAACAACAAGAGTTTTGGGAATTTCATTACTGAATAATACACGAAAAAAGAAATGTCGGACTATGCGTCCCTGAGATTTTTCACCACACAGGCACAGAGAGTACGAAGAAAAATAATCCGGTTGAAGTTCTCATGTGTGCGTCCCAGAAATTAACTTATCAGGAACCCTGTCGGTTCTGGCACGCGCGTCCCTGAGATTTTCTGTTCAGCATATACCGTCATCTACTCCGGCGTCTGCTGAGTCGAAATGCGCGTCCCTGAGATTTTTCGCCACAAAGGGCACAAAGAGCACAAAATAAAACCAGTTGATGTTCTCATGTGCGCGTCCCTGAGATTTTTTCACCGTAAAAACAAACTTTCCTGTCGCCGAAGGTGACACAGATAATAGCCTGGGGTGAAGTGAGCGGAGCGAGCGTAAACCCAGGACTTTGTTGTTCAAAACGATTTCGCTCCCTGAAGGGGAGCAACATCACGCGCCGATTGTTCGACCCTTTCAGGGTCGGTGTTGTGTGTAACAATGTACCCAGGGTTGCGGCCTACGGCCTTACCCTGGGCTATTATCTTTGTCCCCGTTGGGGACAGGAAAGTGCTGGCAAATTTGCGTCCCAGAGATTTTTTCCCAACAAAGCCACAGACGACTCAAGAATGAAAAACTCCCACGCCAGATCATAAGTTATTTTATCGGTGCCTCGATCTTGATCGGGGTTTCGTAATCGTATACGGTTACAAATCGCATGAAACGGTATGGTTGGCCACTAGGACTGTCAAGAATGGATTCACTCTTAACTGTACGTCGTTTGCCAACATCGACCCAGTCCTTTTGGACATCCGTGATCTGAAATTTTGAATTGTCCTTAAGAATTTCTCTTTTGCTGCTTTTTTGAACCACCAAAAGCCTTTTCCCCCCGATGATCTCATTACCAAGGTTGCGGTATTCAACAACACCTTCATCTTTTGAGTTTTCATTGTCCATTCCCTTGACCACCCGGTATACATCTTTTCGCCAATGTCCATCAGGATTCTTGCTGTAGATTTTCTCACCGATCTTAATCACATCGCTTCGAGGATCCTCAAAACCTCGGTACCACATTGTGACGCGAATTCGCGAACGATTAGGATTGATGAACTCCGAGATCGTTTGGCTATACCGCCTCCATGCTTGGTTGGAGCTTTCTTTAGAAAAGACTGAGAGCCGCATTGTGAACTTAGCGTCCGAACATCCGACATATTCGCTCGTTCTTAACGCGTGATACTGTGCTTCCGTAAGAATGTCACCCTGGGCAGTTTGAGCCTTCAAACCTGATACCGACAAGCACAGCACGGCCAAAATCAATATGAGTCTTGGAAATTTCATTACTGAATAATACACGATAAAGACAATGCGGGACTATGCGTATCGAGCAGCCAGACTATGCACATTTGTTAACTGCGAATTTACACCTAAGAATTCCCCTCGCACTTCACACTAGCGCCATTCGGAATAAATTGAAATACCAACTTTCCGGATATGACGTAACTTTCCGGATATGACGCAACTTTCCGAATATGACGTGATTTTCCGAATATGACGTAACTTTCCGAATATGACGCAACTTTCCGAAGTGTTGCACAAGGAGAGCGTTCGTCAGCAAGGGTGGTCCACTCAAGTTGGATGTATCGCCCTTGCTCACGCGCGGGCTTGTGCAAGTGCGGAACTTGGTTCGTGATTGTTAGTGCGGGGTTTTTAACGTATTTTCTATCTCGCCTTTAAAGCGTTTTTGCATCTCGATATCGTTCGCAATCACCAATGCGGCTGCAATATCCGTGGTCAGGATCTTTGTGTTTGACGGGTCGGTATTAGAGAGATATTTTTGAGCTTCGAGCAGTGATGAACGTGCTTTCACATAGTCACCGATAAGCAAATAAGCCCTGCCGATCAAATAAAAATCTTCGGCATCCTGTGCGGGCGGAATT
>JANMDA010000254.1:0-13969 GCA_031376085.1 Chloracidobacterium sp. | reverse complement strand
CGGCGAAGGCAAGGACCGAATCGAGGCGCTAATTTTATGGCAGCGTCGGATCATTCTCTCAATCAGCCCTTTTATTTTCAGCCTGCTCGGAACGGGAATGATACTGCGGTTCAATCGGGGCGGACGGGGTCTGGGCGTGTTGCTCGCGTTGTTGGGATTGATCGGTTATTACCTGCTCGCATTTATCGGTGAGCAGCTTGCCCGCACCGGCTTGATGAACGTCATGCTCGCCGGCTTGCTGCCGATCGCGGGAAGTATCATTGCCATTATCTGGTTCAATTATTCCAGCCGCGTTGGGCTTTGGAATTTGCCGACAGATAAGATCACGGCTTTCGCAAATAAATTTCGAACTACACCGGACAAACTGCAATTTCGCAATTTTTTTGTTGATGTGACGACGGGCATTCGCGACTTCGACATTACGCTAAATCTGCTCAAATATTTTCTGCTTTCGCTCGGCTTTCTCGCCACGGTCTTTGTGATCTTTACGGCATTCGATCTATGGAGATTTGCGGGCACGATTGACGGCGGAATTTTGCTGCTCGTAAAATATTTGTTCTTTCTGATGCCGTTCATGTATTTGCAGATCGCTCCGTCGGCGGCGATGATCGCCACGCTTGCTACCTACGTCATCAAATCGCGGCAGAACGAGATCGTCACATGGACATCGGCAGGGCAGAGCGTTTACCGACTGCTGTTGCCGTGCTTTTTGGCAACCGTGATACTTGGATTGATCAATTGGCAAATTCAAGAGAGAGTTTTGCCAAGTGCGAATCAGCGGCAGGATGCGATGCGCTCACAAATTCGTAACCTCGGCAAACCGGACGACGCCACTGGCAGAATTTGGGTGGCGAACGAGAAGCGCATTTATTCATTCACCATCGCGTCTGATAACGATAAGCAAAATGCAGGAAAACTGCTCGGTTCAAAACAGGGAGATGTAATAACTGGACAAAATTCAATTGCGTCTGATAACGAAATGCGATCTCAATGCTCCGCCGCTTGTGTGAAAGATCTCAGTATTTACGAGATCGACAAAGGGCAAGCGAAATTGCAATCCGTGTACCGCTCAAAATTTGCTATCTGGCAAAATGGAAAGATTTTCATGTCAGGAAAAGTTGAGCGTGATGAGTTGCGGGAAGGGAAGATAGACACAGCAATGCTCGATAGCTATGAGCTTTCTGAAACAGCAAACCCGTTCATCGAGATTCACGAAAAACCAAGCCATCTCAACATCGCCGGTATAAAGGAGCAGATCGTAAACAGCGATTCCGAACTCGACCGTCGAAATCTCAACGTCGCTCTCGAGAAGAAATACGCGGCGCTGTTCCTGCCGTTCATCATTACAATTTTCACGGCTCCGTTCGCATTATCACTGAACCGAAAAGGGAAGGCCGTGACGGTCGGTTACGCGGTCGGCCTGTGGCTTTTGTTCACGGGCACAAGCAGCACGTTCGAACAATTTGGCCTTAACGGTTTACTCGCGCCGACTTTCGCTGTCTGGTCGCCGCTTCTTATCTTCGCGATGTTCGGCGTATATCTGCTCTCAAAAGTGAGAACATAAAAAGCTCGCCTACCAGACAAGGAGAAAAGCCGGACGGCTTATCCCGTCGTGTCAGGTATTTCGGTTATGCTTTGAGGGCTCAGATTTAAATTGTTCTGACCAGCAATGACTGAGACCGGCGCGTTCCAAAGTGCAAAACCACGGCCAACCTTAGTGATCCCGAACAGATAATATTCCTTTGGCAAGATATCGCGCATATTTGCATTGCCGCTGCCGTCTGTAGTGCCTGAATATTTTGAATGTGTCGCGACGGCTCGCATCGCACTTCTAAGAAACTCTCCGTAGCGTTCAGGATAGACCGTAGCTAGGCCGAAACTGCTCATAAGGTCGTTCCCTTCGATCGGTTCGATGCGAGCTTCGCTGAGGATCGCTTCGACATCTTTGTCGAGCAGATAGAATTTCGCGCTTTTCACTGACTGCGGAGTACCTGTTCTGGGGGAAACGCGGGCATTGATAGTTACAGTTCCTTTGTCAGATGGCGGTGCAACAGGAACAGAAGTGGTCGTGCCCGGCACGGTAGTAGTTGTTGTCTGTCCCGGAGGAAGTGTGACGGTCTGGCCGTCGGTCGACGGGACACTTGTTGTTCGTGTCTCACGCAGAGGCTCGTAGGGAGTTGCTCGCGAACCGGCCCTGACACTTATGTTCGTATTAGCCGACTCGTTCGGCCCACGCAAAGCAACATAAACTAAAAACAAAAGGACAACACCAACTACGGCAATCGGAACAAATGCCCAGGTTGGAAAGCCCGATTCTCTTCGAACCGCAACGGGTTCAACAACATATTTTTTCTCAACAACAGGCGCCGATATCGGCCGCCCGCAGTTTGGACAGGCAACAGCGTTGGCCGAGATCTCATGGCCGCACTCCGGACAGTAAATTAAAGACATAATTTCCCCCTTTTTCGTAGGCAATTGCTCTGCGAAGATACCATTATAGGGAAAATTGTTTTCAGTTAATGTCTGCAAACAGACATAGCGGTCATTAGCGAAAATATGAGAATACAGAGACGAGCGGAATTATCCCTTTTTTGGTATCGGCACGATCATCGAAACACGCTTCCGATAGTTTTCATAATCCTCGCCGTGCGCCGCGACGCTGTCTCGTTCTTCCAATTGGATCGCGACCAAAATATAAACCGTTGTCACCGAAGCGAAAAGCAAATGGCCCATGCTCATTTTTGGTGTCGCCCAAAAGGCGATGATAAAACCGAGCATTATCGGGTGACGCACGATCTTATACAGCAGCACCTCTCGAAAACCCAGTTCGGTGTAACCCACACCCTTTGAATAAAGATAAACCTGACGCAGCCCAAACAGGTCGAAATGGTTGATAAGATATGTGCTCAGCAGCACGATGCCCCAGCCAACAAAGAACAGCGTCCACAAAATGTATGCGTAAGCAGGCGTTTCAATATTCCAAATATTCCAAACCGTCCCCGCAATTGGCCGCCATTGCCAGAAAAGCAGTATAAGAGCGAGACTCGAAAACAAAACGTATGTGCTTCGCTCGACAGCTTGCGGGACAATTTTCGTCCACAATTTTTTGAACGCAGGCCGAGCCATCACGCTGTGCTGAATGGCAAAGGTACTCAGCAAAATAATATTCATTATCAGCGCCCGCGTAAGAGTCTCAGCCGACGGGCCGGTGTCGATGGATTTAGGCACAACCATATTGCCGACAAATCCGATGGCGTAAAGAAAAGTGAAAAAAAAGATCAAGTAACTTACGACCCCGTAAACAAGAGCAAGTATCCGACCCATTAGTTTTTCCTCCGAATTTATTAGATTTGCGTAAAACGTGTGTAGAAAAGCGCGCCTCACTTATATTGCAAAACGGTCCGTAAGTCAAGAAAAAGCTCCCTTCCTAAACAAGAAGGGGGAGCTTTTGTTACTTTTTCTTTTTCTTCGGTGCGGTAAAAAGCCCGGCGGTGTATTGTTCCTAGAGTTGGAAGAGGAACACATGCACCCGGCTTCGCTCGTGAAGGGCTGCTCTCTGTAAGTGAGGTCGACGGCCTTGGCCAGAGCACAATTATTCTTGCGCCGGTGACAGCCGACTGTTGTCGCGCGTCAGCATCAGTTTTAGTGCAAACCAAACGAACGCGATAGCTCCGATCGCGAAGATCGTGTCGCCAAAAAGGCGCATCCAGCGCAAGGTTTGCATCAGATCGGTCTGCAAAAATTCCGGGCTGCGGGCCGACCAATAGCCTTGCGAGACTGATTGATAGGTCTGCAACAGGCCCACCGGCAACAGGCTCAGGAATATCTCCAACAACATACCGATGTTTATCGCCCAGAATGCGAAGCTCAATAGTTTTGTGTTCCAAATGCGTTCAGGCTCCATCGCTCTCATGCAAAATAGTAAAAGAGCTAGACCGAGCGTTCCGTAAACGCCGTAAAGAGCACCATGTGCGTGCACGGCAGTTGTATTCAAGCCTTGCATATAATAAAGCGCGATGGGCGGGTTGATCATAAACCCGAAAACACCGGCGCCGATCAAATTCCAGAATGCAACCGCAACAAAGAAATAAACGACCCACTTATATTGCTGAAGCCACGGACGTGCCTTGGAATGACGAATATTTTCGAGAGCTTCGTATCCGACAAACACCAGCGGCACGATCTCAAGTGCGCTAAAAACGGCTCCAAACGCGATGGCTACTGTAGGTGTGCCCGCAAAATAGAGATGGTGCAGTGTGCCGATAATGCCGCCGCTGAGATATATGGCTCCCGACAAAAGCGCCGCATATGCGGCGTGGTCCGCACGAATTACCCTGAGCTTTGCAAACAAAAATGCGATCACCACTGTCGCAAAAACCTCGAAAAAACCCTCGACCCAGAGATGCACGACCCACCAGCGCCAATATTCGACGACTGTCAGATGCGTCCTCATTCCCCAGAACAGTCCCGGCGCGTAAAAGAATGCTATTCCGGCAGTCGTGAAAAGATATAGGAGGATCAGCGATTTATTTCCGCCCCCCTCTCTCTGCTTTAGCGCCGGGATCGCCGAGCGTGCGATCAGAAACAGCCACAACAGCAGCCCGATAAACAATGCCGCCTGCCAGACGCGGCCGAGATCGACGTATTCATAGCCCTGATGCCCAAACCAGAACCAGAGATCGCCCGGCAGCATGTGCATGACGCTCATCCATTGCCCTGCCATCGAGCCGAGCACAACGATCAGCAGCGCGCCAAAAAGTATATCGACACCGAGCTTTTGATATTTTGGCTCGTAACCGCAAATATACGGCGCAATAAACAATCCGGCGGCGAGCCAGGCAGTCGCGATCCAGAAAATTCCAAGCTGGGTGTGCCACGTTCGTGAAACGACATACGGCAGCCATTCCTGCAGCGGTATGCCGTAAAATCCGCCGCCCTCGACACCGTAATGGGCAGTTACCATTCCCATAACGATCTGGAGCAGAAAGAGCAGCGAAACGACGAGGAAATATTTGACCGTTCCTTTTTGCGACGGTGTCAGCGTTTCGCCGATCAACGGATCGGAATCCGGCGTGTCGCGATCTTCGGGTTCGCGGTGCCATCCGGCATAGAACCACACCATTGCGCCGATACTCGCTATCAAAAGAATAACGCTGACGCCCGTCCAGATTATCGAGCTGCTTGTCGGAACATTTCCGACCAGCGGCTCCGACGGAAAATTGGATGTGTACGAAATTGTGTCGTTTGGCCGGTTTGCAGCCGATGCCCATGCCGTCCAAAAGAAAAATGCGTTAAGCTGGCGAAGTTTTACTGGATCTGACTGCGCATTTTTTTGGATTGCATAGTCGGTGCTGCCATTCGAAAATATACCGGTGTAATGCTTTAGATTATCCTCAAATGCTTGTTCCCGTATCGGCGCGACTGTGAGCTTTCCGCTTCGTTCGTCGTATGTATTTGTCCGCAGCAGATCCTTTAGCCGCTGCTGCAAAACCGCCTTTTGTTCGCTGGAACTCGAACTAAATTCTTTGCCGAATTCGGCAGCCGACCATGCATTGAGAATAAAAAGAGCTTCGCGGTGCAGATAATCGGCCGTCCAATCGGGAGCGACATACGAGCCGTGTCCCCATATCGAACCGACTTGCATACCGCCCATCGCCTGCCACACATTCTGGCCGTCGAGTATTTGATTTTCGGGAATCAAAACTTTGCCATCCGTAGTGACAACCTCACGCGGGATCGGCGGCGCCTGTCGAAATATCTCAGTGCCGACCCAACCTAAAATGGCAAAAGAAAAAACGAAAACCGCACCCAATATGATCCAAAGTCGTTTCATTTAGTCTCCTTTTACCATTAGGTTAACTGTCCTTAAATTTTGTGACGAGTATATGAAGAGCGGGATCGGCGACAACCTCATGGTCAACACCGCCTTCGAGGGTGATCAAGGTTCCGGCTCGCAGAGTTTGCGAATCTTCAAGGTCGTTGCCGGCTCGAAAAACTCCGGTCCCCGAAAGACAAAAAACAGTTATCGGTTCATTCGCCTTATGCCTCGACAAAACCGCTCCATTTTGCAGCCGCACCTCAACCAGCTTACGGAAAGCACCGTCGAACAATTGGTGGACTTCCTTGTCTTTGTCGGCCTTAGTATTACCGCACAGGTCAAATTCTTTTATGAGTTCGATGAAATTACTCCTCAATATTAAGATCAATCCGCCGTCTAAGAGAAAGCGAAGTTGATTGAAATAGTATGTTCAATCGGGCGTGTCTGTCTGTGCGTTCTCGCACAGTCCGGCGTGGTGTAAAATAAGAAGGGTATTTTTTTACTTTTCTTCGGTGCGGTAAACAGCGGGGCGGTGTATTTTTTCGTAGAGTTCTTAGAGATGCTGTTGGTTTACATCGAGTTCAGGAAACTCATTTCTTCTTTGCGTATGATCGAGTAACATTTGCAAGCGGCGGCTTCGAGGCCCGGGCGGTCGGCTATTTCCATTTGGCCGCGCTGATATGTGATAAGGCCTTTTTCTTTAAGTATTCCTGCGGTGTTAGTTACCGACTCGCGGCGTACTCCGACCATATTTGACAGGAACTTCTGGGTCATCTGAAACTGATTGGTTTCCATCCGGTCACCGGTCATCAGCAGCCAGCGGGCGAGACGCTTTTCGACAGGGTGAAAGCGATAGCACGCGGTTGATTGCAGGACCTGCACAAGTATCGAGTATGCAAAGTGCTGCAGCATACCGGCAAAAACGCTTCCATTTCCGCATTCACCTTTGAAGTCCTCCGCCTTCATCCTCATTGCGGTGCCTTTTCCCTGAACAACCGCCCGAACGGGAGCCTCTTTTGCTCCCAGGAGCAAACACAGGCCGCCGGCCATTCCTTCGCGTCCGACAACCCAGGCGATCAGCGACGAATCGTCCTCGACCCCGGCTAACATCGACATAATTCCGCTGTTCGGAAAATATACATAGCCGGTCGACCCGCCCGGATCCATGATCGTAGAGTTGTATTTTAACGTGATCTCTTCTAAAAGCGGGAATATGCGTTCATATTCGTTTGCGGGTAGTGCCGACAGCAAGAGGTTAGACATAATGTATTACAGTCATCGTGACTTACTTTAAAACATATCGAACTGTATCGATCGAGTATGTATGTTTCCGCACAATGTTTAGCGAAAACTAATAGTGGAAAGTTTAAAGTGAAAAAAAGAGGCCGCCTTTTCAGACAGCCTCTTTCTTATTATTACTGCCGACAGCCAACAGCCAACTGCCTACTGTTTAGGTACCTGTTTCCCAGCTCGTCATGTATTCGAGCATTTCCGGCGTGAGCTCGTCGATGTTGATGCCCATTGCGCGGAGTTTGAGGGAAGCGATCTCCTGATCGACTTCGGGCGGCAGGACGTGAACGCCTGCGGCGAGAGTTCCTTTATTTTTTACTAGAAACTCAGCCGACAGTGCCTGGTTGGCGAACGACATATCCATTACTGATGCCGGATGGCCTTCGGCAGCGGCGAGATTGATCAGGCGGCCTTCGCCGAGGACGATCACGCTCTTGCCGTCTTTCTTGGAATACTCTTCGACGAATGGACGGCGTGTGTTGACCTCGCTCGACATGTCGCGAAGGGCCGTGAGATTCAATTCCAGATCGAAGTGTCCGCTGTTGCAGACGATCGCTCCATCTCTCATGTGCTCAAAATGTTCTCTATCGATCACATGGCGGTTGCCGGTCACGGTGACGAAGAAATCGCCGAGCTTGCAAGCCTCGATCATCGGCATTACACGGAAGCCGTCCATGACCGCTTCGATCGCCTTGATCGGATCGATCTCGCAAACGATAACGTTCGAACCCATACCGCGGGCACGCATTGCAACGCCTTTTCCGCACCAGCCGTAGCCGACGACGACGAGATTTTTTCCGGCGAGCAAAATGTTGGTCGCGCGAATGATGCCGTCAAGTGTCGATTGGCCCGTGCCGTAACGGTTGTCAAAGAAATGTTTGGTCTGCGCGTCGTTGACCGCGATGGAAGGGAAGGTGAGCACGCCGGCGGCGACCATTGCCTTGAGGCGGACGATGCCGGTCGTTGTCTCTTCGGTAGTGCCGATGAGGTTGCCGATAAGCTCGGGCTTTTCCTTGATCATCGTCGCGACAACATCGCTTCCGTCGTCAATGATGAGATTCGGATTTGTTTCGAGAGCAGCTTTGACATGGCGGACGTAGGTGTCTGTCGATTCGCCTTTCATCGCCATTACCGGAATGCCCCAATCAGCGACGAGCGAAGCCGCAACATCGTCCTGCGTCGAGAGCGGGTTCGAAGCGATGAGCAGCGATTCTGCTCCACCCGCTTGAAGCGTGCGTGCGAGGTTCGCAGTCTCGGTCGTGATGTGCGCACACGCGACGAGCTTTACGCCGGTGAGCGGCTTTTCTTTTTCAAAGCGTTCACGAATGAGGCGGAGAACCGGCATTTCGCGGTCCGCCCACTCGATACGCTGCTTGCCTTGCGGCGCCAGGTTGATGTCTTTGATGTCGTGTTGCATTGATGTTCCTGCGTTAGCCATATTTTTGGTCGGAACGCAGGCTGCCAGCCTGCGTGTCTATCTTTTATTTAGTGTGTGAAGATGTTCGGGTCATAGTCAGAAGCAGGCTGGCAGCCTGCGTCCGGCTAAGCTGCTGCTGCTCCTTTTTCGGCAGCAGTCCTCAGGGCTTCGGCCTTGTCTGTTACTTCCCATGTGAATTCGCCATTCTTGCGGCCGAAGTGGCCGAAACGTGCGGTCGCTTTATAGATCGGGCGACGCAGGTCAAGGGCTTCGATGATCGCCGCAGGCGTTAGCGTAAAATTCTCACGAACGATGTCGGAGATGCGTTCGTCGTCGATCGTGCCGGTGCCGTGACTGTCTATAAGAACCGAAACGGGTTCCGCAACGCCAATCGCGTAAGCCAACTGGACCGTACATTTATCTGCAAGACCGGCCGCGACAACATTCTTCGCAATATAACGCGCCATGTACGCAGCCGAGCGGTCAACCTTTGTTGGATCTTTGCCTGAGAAAGCACCGCCGCCGTGCGGAGCATAACCGCCGTAGGTGTCAACAATTATCTTGCGGCCGGTTAGTCCGGCATCGCCCATCGGACCGCCAATAACAAATTTGCCGGTCGGATTGATATGGTATTTCGTGTTTTCGTCCAAAAGCTCCGCGGGGATAACCGGTTTGATGACGTGCTCCAAAATGTCCGCACGAATCTCACCAATGTCGCGGTCGTCAGTCTGCGAAGAGATGACGACTGCTTCAACGCGAAACGGACGTCCGTCTCGGTATTCGATTGAAACCTGCGATTTCCCGTCCGGGCGCAAATAGGGAACTGTGCCGTCACGGCGAACCTTCGACAATTGCCGTGTCAAATTATGCGCCATCTGGATCGGCATCGGCATCAACTCAGGAGTTTCGTTACAAGCAAAGCCGAACATCAAACCCTGATCGCCTGCTCCGCCTGTATCAACTCCCTGCGAAATGTCAGGCGACTGAGTGCCAATGGCATCTATAACGCTGCAAGTGTTTGAATCGTAGCCAAACTCAGCGTTATTATAACCAATTTCTTCGATAGTCTCTCGAATGATCTGTTTGTAATTGACCTTTGCCGTTGTAGTGATCTCACCGGCAACGACTGCCATTCCGGTCGTGACCAATGTTTCACAAGCAACACGCGCCGTCGGATCCTGCGCGAGTATCGCGTCAAGAATCGCGTCGCTTACATGATCCGCAATTTTGTCCGGATGGCCTTCGGTCACCGACTCGGATGTGAATAGAAAATTTCCGTTACTCAATGTTTCGTAACTCCTTATTAAATGGTTATTTTAGCTTAAATTCTGTTCTTATAACAAAACAATAATGATAGCTTTTTACCGATTTTGTGTCAATTTCGGCATAACTTAAGTTCGTGGCCCGCAGTGTCCTCATGTTTTTGTCCGGCTTGTCCGAGAGTATGTCCATTTTGGCCGTGTCCCATGATTTTTATAAAAAAAGTTTGTAAACCTATGTAATAGCCGGAAAGTCTTTTAGCAATAAATATACTCTGCGTCTGATAATAGAGATTATGTAATATTTGGCTCCGATTTCAACCTATCAGCTCGGGCCAGTCATCGGTCGGGGTTTCGTTGTCGTCTTGGGGACTTTCGGGCGTGTGAGCGGCTGCGGAAAGGTCGATGACTTTTTGTTCAACAAAGATAGGGCAATCGAGCCTTAATGCAAGAGCAATTGCATCGGACGGACGAGCGTCGAGCATTACAGCCTCGTCATTTTTATCTTTAAGTTCAATGCGGGCGTAAAAAGTGTTTTCCTGAAGATCTGTAATAATGACGCTACTGGCCGATAACTGGCATTCGATGATGACGTTTCTCAGCAGATCATGTGTCATAGGACGTTGCGGGACGACCTTTTCGATCTCGAGGGCTATGGCGTTGGCCTCAAACGCTCCAACCCAAATGGGGAGAACAGTTTCCGAGTCGATGCCCTTAAGCACGACAATAGGCGTATTGGTATTTGGGTCCATTATTAATGCACCGATCTTTACTTCGATAAGGTTATGCCCGTTTTCCATGAAATATTATTGAATCACGCCAAATAGTGAGTTGGGCTTGATGTCGGTGATCCTGATATCGACAATTTTACCAATAAGATCACTCGATCCCTTGAAGTTTACCACTTTGTGGCAGGTCGAGTGTCCTGTGAGGCCTTCGGTTCGTGATGAGGAGCCTTCAACCAAGACTTTAATCACTTTATTAATGTATCTTTGTAACCGGTTGTTCTGTATAGACTTCTGAGTTTGTTCCAAATCAAGAAATCGTATGGTCTTGTCCGCCGGTGACACATCGTCGAGCATGTCAAACGCAGGGGTGTCCGGCCGCGGAGAGTATTTGAAGATATAGGCCATATCAAAGCCACAATATTCGACCATTTTGACAGTGTCCTGGAAATCTTCCTCAGTTTCGCCCGGAAATCCAACAATAATGTCGGTCGTGATAGCAATATCCCGGCTTGAAGACCTTAAGCGGTCTATTTGTGCGAAGTATTTCTCGATAGTATGGCCGCGTTTCATCAGTTTAAGCACTCGGTTGCTGCCCGATTGAACGGGCAAATGCACCCAATTACAGAGATTTTCATGTTCCTCGATGGCATCAACGATGTCCGGGCGAAAATCGCGGGGAAATGAGGTCGCAAACTTGATCCGTTCCATTCCTGTCGCTGCTACGGCTCGCAAAAGGCGGGAAAATGCCGACTTCCCTGCAAAGTTTTCGAGGCCAGCGTTGGTTTCAGGACGATAACTATTCACATTTTGGCCGATGAGGTGAATTTCCCTAACGCCTTTTTCTTTTAGTTCCTCTACCTGTCGAATGATCTCAGAAGCCGGAAAGCTGCGTTCCCTGCCCCGCGAGAATGGCACTATACAATAGGTGCAAAACTTGTTGCAGCCCTCAATGATCGGCAAAAAGGCGACATACGGCGAATGTCGATGCGTGTCGGCGACTGTCCAGTCGTAATCGTCCTCGCGTTCGCCGACATCGAGAACATTTTTGCCTGTGCGAAAGGTTTCGTCGATCACGGTTGAGACGCGGCCCACTGCTCGTGTTCCTAGGACAAAATTGACGCCTTCGATCTTTTCAAACAGGGTTTCGCCTTCTAACTGGGCGACACAGCCCATCACGCCGACGACCGGCATTTTGTTCTTTGCTTTTTTTCGAAGACGTCCGACACGCGAATATAATTTGTGTTCGGCCTTTTCGCGCACCGAGCAGGTATTTATGATAACGACATCTGCATCAGCGTCATTTGGTGTCATTTCAAAGCCATCCCGAGCAAGCGTCGTCGAAATGCGCTCCGAATCGGAGACATTCATTTGACAGCCGAATGTTTCGAGATAAACTTTCTTCATATATGGCGCAAAAACCGGACAGGCCGATCTTTGGGGAAAGGGACTTCGTCCACCTGCATTTACACTCCGATTATAGCTTGTTGCAGAGCACAATCCAACTCAAACATCTTGCAGCAAAACTCAATGAACTCGGGCAAAAGGCGTGTGCTGTCACGGATTACGGCAATATGTATGGTGCCGTTTCCTTTTTTAACGTGATGTCCGCCAAAGGTATAACTCCGATCATTGGATACGAGGCTTTCGTTAGGTTTGGCAGCCGTTTTGACCGCACCACGGCCATCGAAGCGGGCGAAAGAGGTTATTACAACCTCATATTATTGGCCCGCGATCTCGAAGGATATCAGAATCTTGTCCATCTATCCTCAATGGCGTTCACAGAAGGTTTTTATTACAAACCGCGTATCGACCTTGAGATCCTTGCGGAAAAAAGCGCCGGTTTGATAGCTCTTTCTGGCGGGATAGATGGTGCGGTCGGTCATTTTCTTGCGAGCGGCAATGAAGAAAAAGCTCTCGCGAATGCAAGAACATTTGAAGACATTTTTGGAGCCGGAAATTTCTTTCTCGAGATTCAGGACCGTGCCGGTGATGACGGCAAGAAGCTGATCAAAGACACGGCAGAGTTTTCAAAACGCAGCAACATTCAGCTCGTTGCGACAAACGATGTTCATTATCTGAACAAGGACGACGCAAGGGCGCACCAACTGTTAATTGCCATCGGTGAAGGACGGACGGTCAGCGACAATACATACGGTGACGATGCGATCCGTTATCTGCGTTCTGCGGAAGAGATGTGGGCGATCTTTGGTGATGAGTTGCCGGAATCGCTTACGAACACCGTCAAGATCGCCGAGATGTGTGACCTTGTGATCCCGCAGGGCGACGACGTGCGGCAGCTTCCAAATTATCCGGTGCCGGTCGATTCGGGTTCTAAGGGCGTTGACGAGTATTTTGAAAAGGTTTTGTGGGATGGTTTTGAAGATCGCAAGAAAACTGAATGGGATCCGATGCTCGCACTTGGCACGCTCAAGCACGATCTTGCCGAATACAAAGAGCGGTTGAATATCGAGATCGCGACGATCAAAGAAATGGGCTTTCCCGGTTACTTTCTGATCGTTTGGGATTTCATCAAATACGCTCGCGAAAAAGAAATTCCGGTCGGGCCGGGACGTGGTTCGGCAGCCGGTTCCCTGGCGGCTTATTGTATGCGTATCACCGACGTTGATCCGCTGCAATATGATCTTCTATTCGAACGCTTCTTAAATCCGGGCCGCATTTCGATGCCCGATATCGATATTGATTTCTGCATTCGCGGGCGCGGCGCGGTGATCGATCATGTGACGGAATTTTACGGGCGTGAATCGGTCTGCCAGATCATTACGTTTGGAACGATGGCTTCGCGGGCGGCGATCAAGGATGTCGGCCGGGCATTGGGTATGGAATTCGGAGCAGTGGAAAAGGTTGCGAAGATGATTCCGCCGCCGATTCGCGGCCGAAATGTGAGTATTTCGCAGGCTATCGAAACCGTGCCTGAAATGAAAGCCGCGATGAAAGACGCCAGTGTCAAGGAACTCATCGATCTTGCACTCAAACTGGAAGGCTGCTCTCGGCATACATCGGTTCATGCGGCGGGGGTTGTCATTTCGCCGAAGCCGCTGCACGAACTTGTTCCAGTCGCAATGTCGGGTAAAGACGAACTCACGAGCCAGTATCCGATGAACGACCTCGAAAAGGTTGGGATGCTCAAGATGGATTTTCTTGGACTGACCACGCTCACAGTCATCAGCGACTGTCTGGCTTCGATGAAGGAAAAGCTCGGCGTCACGATTGACTGGACAGAAATTCCTACGAACGATCCGAAGACGATGGAGCTTTTTGGCGAAGGACGGACCGAAGCGATATTCCAGTTTGAATCTTCGGGCATGCAGGACATGTGCCGCAAGCTGCGGCCTAAAGAACTCGAAGATCTTTCTGCTTTGAACGCTCTCTATCGTCCGGGCCCGCTCGACGGCGGAATGATCGACGATTTTATCGATCGTCATCGCGGCATTAAGGA
>JANMDA010000238.1:0-5419 GCA_031376085.1 Chloracidobacterium sp. | reverse complement strand
CGATCGCGGCGGGCACCACCTACGTCGCTTCCTACTTCGCACCTGCCGGCGTGGAAACCTTTGTATTTAGTTGTTTCAGACACTTCAAAAGCTATTGACGAGGTCGGAACAACACATCTTAATTTTGGGCAAGAAAGCGTCACATACAGCGATCTGAACTTTATTGCTGTCGGATCTGTGATCGAACGGTTTGCCGGAAAGAGGCTCGATGAAGCGGCGTTGGAAAATATTTTTTCTCCGTTGAGATTGGAAAATACAATTTTTAATCCATCTGTAAACCTCAAGCCACGGATCGCGGCAAGCGAGAAAGGGAATGTGTACGAGAAACAGATAAGTATTGAGCGTGGTTATCTTCAACCATCTTCTGCCGCATGCGGTACTGACACACTCCGCACTCCACACTCCTCGTTCCGCACTGAGGAGATTTGGGGCGACGTTCACGACGGAAATGCATATTTTATGGACGGAGTCGCCGGTCATGCAGGTTTGTTTTCGACTGCAGAAGAGACATTTAAGATAGCGCAGCAGTTTTTGCCGAATTACACGACCTTACTCAAGCCGAAAACGTGTGAACTTTTCCGCACAAACTTTACGAAAGGCATGAACGAAGATCGTTCGGTTGCTTTTCAACTCGCTTCGACGAAGGGATCGACTGCCGGAACCAAGATGTCGCCGGAAAGCTTTGGCCATCTTGGATTTACGGGCACGAGTCTTTGGATCGACCCAGTAAAAGAACGCATTTTTATACTTCTAACAAACCGCACTCATAACCACGCTCTGCCGTTTGTAAACATCAATTCTGTTCGTCGCAAGTTTCATGATCTTGCGATAGATTTCCTGGAAAATAATTTCTAGCAACGAAAAATGCTAACATCTAATCAAAGTGTCGCTTTCCCCAAAGTACTTCTCGGTCAGGAGAAAAGCCCTTTGATGAAGTTCATTACAAACTTAAGTTTTCTATTATTGATCGCCGCATCCGCAGCTTTTGGCCAGGCGGATCGATCTACACGTCCGAGAGTTGCTCCGACGGCAACACCGCCGAGAATTGCGAACGAGCCTTACAAGACCTCCACGCCAAACACTCCACCGGTCCTGACAGGCAGCAATCGTAGTCCGGCTCCGTCTTCGGCTACAACGCCGCCAACCAAGGCTGATGATGACAGCGAGATAATAAAGGTAGAGACAAATCTCGTGACAATGCCTGTGTCGGTGCTTGACCGCGAGGGCAGGTTCATTTCGGGATTGCAGCAGAAGGATTTTCAGATCTTTGAGAATGGAACTTTGCAGAAACTCGATTATTTTCAGTCGGTAGAACAACCTTTTACCGTCATTTTGCTGATAGATGTCAGCCCGTCAACGCAGTTCAGAATCGAGGAGATACAAAATGCGGCCATAACCTTTGTGGATCAGTTAAGAGCGGGCGACCGCGTGATGGTTATATCCTTTGACGAAGATGTTCACGTTCTGAGCCCAGTCACAAGCAATAGAAACCAGCTTCGGAATGCTATTAGAGAAGCCCGTTTTGGTGACGGAACGAGCCTCTATGAGGCGGTCGATTATGTCATAGAAAGGCAGCTGCGGCAGATCGACGGCAGAAAAGCAGTCGTGCTGTTCAGCGACGGTGTCGATACTACATCACGTCGTGCAAACTTTGACAGCACTTTGCAGGCGACCGAGGAAGTCGATGCCATTTTCTACACGCTGCGATATGACACCTCGCGTGATATGGGAGGCAATTATCCTAATCCGTCCGGTAGGCCGAAAAACGGAAACATGAGTATTGGCGACATTCTTGGAGCTATACTATCGGGTGGAAACATTAGTATGGGCGGCGGTGGAGTTGCAACAAATGCTGAATATGAAAGGGGTCGAAAGTATCTTGAAATGCTTGCCCAAAACAGCGGCGGCAGGGAATTTGAGGCTCATTCGTTGTACAACCTCGAAGCTGCATTCTCCGGCATTGCCGAAGAGCTTCGACGCCAGTATTCTCTTGGCTATTATCCGGACAACGTGGGCAAGGTCGGCGATCGAAAGCAAATAAAAATTCGCGTAATGCGTCCTGGCGTGGTCGTTCGTGCCAAAAACAGTTATATTGTCGGCCAGACCAGCCGGAATATCGCCGGCAAATAAATTTTTAAAAAAAGATGAAGTTTTGAAGAAGATGACGAAGAGCGTCATCTTCTTTTTTTAGCCTGGCGGTATCTTTCTCAACATTTTTGGGCATCGAATGTTATATTTAACATCGGCATTAATATTAAATGAAAAGTATTGGAAGATTTATTATCCTGATTTGTGTGGGTGTAATTGGCCTCGCTGTGGTTGTTAGCGGACAATCGGGTCGCGAAAACCCTTCAACTGGGACAAAGAGCAATCAAAGGCCTGCCAAACCATTGTCGTCTCCGACGCCGCTCCCAAATACTAAAGATACTAATCAGAACCCAGTTGATAACACGCCCGCTGACGACGATCAGGAAATCATCAAGGTCAACACCCAGCTTGTGACAATACCGGTGCGCGTAATGAATAAAAACGGCCGGTTTGTCGCTGGGTTGACTAAGGAAAATTTTAAGGTCTTCGAGGATGGAGTTGAAAAGGAACTGGCGATGTTTTCCAATGAGCAGCAGCCTTTTACCGTTGCTCTTGTGCTCGATATGAGCTACTCGACAACCTTCAAGATCGCCGAGATACAGTCGGCAGCGATCGCATTTATCGACCAGCTCCGCCCGCAGGATAAGGTGATGGTGATCTCATTTGATGAAAATGTCCATATGCTGTGCGAAGCGACAAATGACCGAAAGGCCATCTATCGTGCGATAAGAGGTACCAAGATCGCTACGGGGACGAGTCTATATGAAGCCGTCGATCTGGTAATGAACGAACGTCTTCGCAAAATTGAGGGGCGCAAGGCAATTATTCTCTTCACGGATGGTGTCGATACGACGAGCCGCAGGGTTTTCTCAGGCACCAACATAAGCGATGCGATGGAACTTGATGCTCTTATCTATCCGATCCGATATGATACTTTTGCAGACGTCCAGAATATGAAGAACGGAACCGTGGTTCCCAAACCGCCTACACAAAGCCCGGTCCCGCAGCAGGTCGGCCTGCCATTTCCTCTTCCGACCCTTCCATCCATTGGTAATCCCGACAGCCGTGGCACGACCGCCGAAGATTACGAGGCTGCCAGAACATATCTCGATCAATTGGCAATACGCACGGGCGGAACAGTTTATCTCGCCAGCACGACCGGAAATTTGTCGGAAGTTTACTCAAAGATAGCCAGCGAACTGCGGGAATTTTACAGCCTTGGTATTTACCCTGACGACGTGAAAGTTGGAAAGGTAAGAAAGTTAAAGGTGAAAGTCGATCAGCAGGGCTTAGCTGTGCGAGCTAGAGACAGCTACATCGTTGGTAAGAATCGGAAGAACCGTGAATAAAAGTATGCCGACTGAAAAGTCTGTTTTGCGGACGCAGTGAATCTTCACGCATAAGCGCATAGGTCTTATCAGTCACAGTACGGGCTATAGAGGCTGCAATCATGAATACCGTGATTTAGAGTTCCTCTTTCCCACACAAAGCCGGGTTCGATTCTGCTACGGGCCTACTTGTCTCCGCTCTTAAAAATTTCTTGAAGTTCCCATTCTCTTTCCGAGCGGATCTCATCCAGCGTATATTGATCGAGCGTATTTTCCCACGGCCAGACACGCTGGTTATCTACTGTTGCCTCGATCACATTCTGAATTGCAACAGGCACGTTTGAAAAGAAATCATATCCTGTTAAAGCTTCGACCTGATCTACACTTACCCTAAATGTATGCCAGTCACTATTGATGCCATTTTGATTTGGCATTATGACAGCGATCGTTCGCGTGGATGTAGTAACTCTTGACACATCATTAGTTCCGCTTGGTAATACAATTACTACCTTCCACGTCTGAGTCGGAAGAGCGATCTGGCCCGAACCAATCGTTCCGTTAGTTCCATAACCACCCGAAATTATATAAAGTTCATTGCACGGTCCCGGGTTGCATTGAACCAGAGTTCGCAGATAATTTTCCATTCCTGCCCAGGTTATTTGGTTGTTATCGGGAGCCTGGGGAATCATGTTAGTCATCAAGAATGTGGAGGAGTTGTCTGCAACCGTTAGTGTGCGATCTGCGGAAGGGCACATATGTCCACGATCATAACCGTATGTCGCAAAATCATAATCGCCGGCCTGCACCTGATACCAACCAGCCGGCAACGTCGTATCGTTACGGAAATCATCCTGTCGGGGCGTCGAACCGAGCCATGATTCATCGAGATGCCACGAAACCCAATTCGGCCTGCGGTTGTCACGATGATAGGAAATAACATATTGAGGCTTCACCATCAGGTAATTTGTCGGCTGATTGACATTTGTAACGGCATTTGACGGATTGCCCATCGTCAGATGAACGTTGACGGGCGTTGGTGTTCCAGTCGCAGTGTTAGTCGCCGTCGCTGTTGCCGTCGCTGTGTGGGTAGGCGTTGCCGTATTAGTCGCTGATGGGGATGCAGTAGGCGTATTTGTAGGCGTTGAACCGGCACACGGTGCTAGTGTCGATGCAGTGTTTCGCGGCACCGGAGCCGTTATAACATCAAAATCGATATTGTTGTTATCATTATCCTGACAACCACTGTTCTTTCGCACTCCGCCCTGCGTAGAGTTAATCGCAGCTCCGTTATTCACGGAAGTGCCGCCTTCTCCGTTGCCGGCGGTTCCATTTCCAGCTGCTCCGTAGGCAACCCAATCGACGATGAGTGCAAGCTGAGCTGAGTTGCAAGGACTGCCCGAACCGCCGCAAGTATTATTGGGAAATCCGCTGGTCACAAGAGCCACTTTGCCGTTGGATGCCGACAGATTAAGATTCGTACTGGAGGTATCGGGTGTAATAGGCAGTGGTGCTCCGGCCGAACCCGTAGTGCCAAGTTGGACAAGATAATATTGTCCGGGACTAAGGTTGACATTCGGAAGTGCAAAGGCACTCGCAAAATTGCTCGTTGCGGCGCCGTAGTTGAGTGAAAGTGTGTTTAACGATTGAACAGTGCTCGAAATGTTCTTGATCTCGACGTAATCATTTTGATAGGTCGGAGAACCAGATGTTGCTCCACCGCCCCCATAGACCTGGCTTATCACTAATGTCGTTGAGCCAACCTGCGGCGTTGGAGTAAATGTGGCTGTTGGCGTTGCCGTATTCGTCGGAGTGTTGGTCGAAGTATTTGTCGATGTTGCCGTTGCCGTATTTGTCGGGGTTTTGGTCGCCGTGTTTGTCGATGTCGCTGTTGGCGTGCTTGTCGGAGTATTTGTCGCAGTGATCGTTGCCGTGTTTGTAGGTGTATTTGTCGGGGTGAGTGTAGCCGTGCTGGTAGGAGTACCAGTCGCTGTTGCAGTTGGCGT
>JANMDA010000169.1:0-26691 GCA_031376085.1 Chloracidobacterium sp. | reverse complement strand
TTTAGCTGCCGGGACAACAAGTTCCGTCGGCTTCTTATCTTCCTCACAAACCTCGATCTTACTGGTTTGTGTTTTATCTGCATCCATGGCTGGATTCAGCGGCGGTAATTTAAGGGTTTTACGGATGAACTGTTCGCCCTCAGTTTCGATCATTTCACCGTTGATGACAAACGTTTTTTTGGTAAGCGTATCGCCCTTTTTCTCCATCACGGACGGCGTTAAGAAAATGTACCACGGCGAGCCCCAGCCGCGTTTGTCGCCGGTTGACTGGCGGTATGCATAGTGGGTCGTATATTGCTTTTTGTCGCGGCTGTCCGACTCATAAACCGCCGGAAAGGTTATTTTCAGGGTGTCAAGAATCGACTTCATATCTGCTACAGAGCCGTATTCACCTACACCGATAATGTTGAGGCCGTTTCCCTTATACTTCTCGTATAGTTTTTCGAGCATCGGCGCGTCATGCCGCCAATTGCCGCACCAAGGCGCAAAATACACGACCATCGTCAGCTTTTTGCCCTTTGCAAAATCACGCAGATCGACCTCTTTATCTGTCCTGATATCTTTATAGGTCCAGTTCTTATAATCGATCTCTTTCTCGACGATCGGAGATTGTTCGTTCTGCCCGAACGTGAAGACAAAAGTAAAAAATATGATGCCTAATGCAAAAAACGATTTCATATTACAAACCTCTTTGTAGAAAGAAGACTATCTTTTCAGATGCCGATTATCAAGAGAAAAGTTGGCAGCATATTAGCCACAGAGGTCACAGAGAAATGCGCCGAATTCCATTACGGAGCATTTTTCGATGGCGGCACCGATTATTTTCTGCGTCAATACATCATTTTCCATTCTCAGTGTTCTCTGTGTTCTCAGTGGCTAATTTTCTTCCGGCTTGCGAAGTTTGCGTGACCAGTGAACTATATTCAAGTATATTCCTGTCATTGCCGAAAGCGCCGCTAACGCCGAGAAAATGACCAATAATATTACCTGCCATTCACCAGCAAAGAAATAGAAATGGGCCTCACGGAAAAACCGTGTTTTAAGCGTAGGCGGTGCCGACATTTGCGCTGCGCCGGTCTCGGCATCGATAAATATCGAATCTGCTCCTAAACCGCCGATCGACTGATACTGCGGACGGCCGTCCTTCATCAATAGCGTCAGGGCAGTTGTCGGCAATGCTTTCCCAGCCAATAAATTTGCATTGGAGATCGCCTCGGCAGGCGAGATCTTGACTCTGACAGCGTTTATCTTCTCGACAGTTCCACCATCAACCATGTTAGGCAGAGCATACAAAAGCCCGCTCAAGGCCCATGCTAATACAGGAATAGACACCAAAATCCCAAGCACCAAATGAAGTTGATAAATATATCTTTTCATATCGTTTCTGTGTAGATGAACCCAGATTAGCACAATTACTATTTTGAAATGCACAGCACAAATTCTCGTTAACTCAGAATTAAAATCTGTGCACATCTGTGTTAATCTGTGGCTAATAGATATGAATGAACAACCGACAGTATCAGATATTTTCCGCCGTGCATTGGCCATGCGCGAAAGTAATCCGAATGGTTCGTATAAGGACGTTGCCGCCCAGATCGTCAGCGAGTTTGGCGGAAAAGGATTTCCATCAACCGACAAGCTGACGATTCCCGAATACGACAATATTACCCCCGAAGAAGACTGGACGGCTGGCTTGCCTGTCGTGCTTCGCGGCATACAGAATGAAGACTGGAACGATGTGGCCCACGGCATAATTATCAGCCTCGAACAGGTCGAAAACTACCCCAAAGAATCGGGCCGTGAGGATGACCCCGCAAAAGAATGGCGAAACCGCACAAAAGGCATTGCCGGTGCAGAAGAAAAAGTGCTCGAAGAGTGGCTGCCTGCTGACTTGATGTCGATGGCAAAGCGTAATGTCAAAACCTAATTAGATAGTCAATTGCAATCCGTCTTTTGCTTCAACGACCTCGCACATCGGATCAAATTTCGCGACCTCAGCTTCAAAATCAACGTCATCCCATTCTGGATAAAAATGGGTAAGCATCGCTCGTTTCGGATGCGCCTTGCGGATGAGAAACATCGCCTCGGCAAGTTCGAGGTGTTTTTGTATCGGCTTATCACGGATAAATGTACATTCCAGAATGAAAAGGTTGACACTGTTTGCGAATGCTCCTATCACTTCACTGAAACCGGTGTCAGCGGAATAAACCAAAGTTGTGTCATCCGCGTCACGAATGTGAATCGCATGGCTCTCATCCGTGTGCGGCGTTTTCATTGCAACAGCTTCGACTCCGGGCAGCATCTCGAACTTTTCCTGCTCCTCGATCTCGATTACCTCGACGGGAAACGGCTGTTCGAGCAAGCGATAATTATTCACATTGCTAAATCCATCGATCAGGCCTTTCAACCCAACCGGGCCAAATATTCTTAGCGGCTTCGTTCGATGTTTCATCTCGGGAGAGTGTTTTGTTCCGGCAAGAAACGGAGCCAGGCCGCCACAGTGGTCGAGATGGAAGTGCGATATCCAGATGGCGTCGAGATTGGGCCAATCAAGTCCATTACTGGCCATTCGCGAAGCAACTGACGCCGAGCAATCAAGCAGTAGCTTGCCGCCGCTTGTTTCCAACCAAAACCCCGCACTTGTGCGTGTAGGGTGCGGCACCGTGGAACCTGAGCCGAGAACGACCAATTTCATACACTGAATACTATCAAACCGTGTGGTAAATTAAAGATATGAGTCAGGTTGATATACTTGCTGTCTTTGCCCATCCCGACGATGCTGAGTTGACTGTCGGCGGCACGCTGCTGAAGATGAAACATCTCGGCTATCGAACAGGCACTCTCGATGTGACCGCAGGTGAAATGGGAACGCGCGGCACTGTCGAAGGCCGTGCAGGTGAAGCAGAAGATGCCTCGAAGATCTTAAAGCTCGACCTTCGCGAAAATCTCGGGTTACCCGATGGCCATGTTTTTGTAACTGATGTAGAGCGGACAAAAATGGTGCGAGCATTGCGGCGTTTGAAGCCAAAAGTGATCCTGACGCACCAGATCGGCGATTCGCATCCCGATCACGATCATATTGCTCTCCTTGTCCGCGAATCTGCTCGCCTTGCAAGTATGCGAAGGTACGACGAAGAAACGGGCGATGAAAAGATCACTGTGCCAATTGTCGCTCACAATATTTTTTCGCGACGTATAGAACCTTCCTTTGTTGTTGATATTGCGGATTTTCTCGACGAGAAAATGGCGGCGATCCGTGCGCACAAATCTCAGTTTTATGACCCGAAATCAAATGAACCCGAAACACGTCTCACTGCTAAACATTATCTCAATGAATTGGAAGGCCGTTCGCGATATTTCGGATCGCTGATCGGCGTCGCAGCAGGCGAGCCGTTTTATGTTCGCGAAGTATTAAATATTGACGACCCGATTGATCTGCTCACTCGTTCGATGAATCTTTACTCGTGATCTATGAATTCCCTCGCACCGGAAGAAATTGAACTCAATAAAAAACGCTCTGTCCTTGAGCGCCTAAAAGATCGCCTCGCTGATCGCGAAGAAGAGATGGCTGACCTTCGCGCCGAACTCGATCAATTTGAAGCACAATACACAATGGAGGTCGGACGTTTATATGCTGACCTTGATGGTATCGAGGCACAGATCGCCGAAGAAGAATTCAAGCTGGTGCCTGATGACGAAGAGATCAAGAAAAAGGTCGAGGAGCTTCGCCGTCGAGCAGAGGAATCTGCTAAGCGTGTAGAAGATGCGGCGGCACAAGCTGCGGAAAAATGGCAGCCCACAAAAGAAGCTAAAAAGGCTTACCACAATCTTGCACGCACAATTCATCCCGATCTGGCGCTTGACCCGAACGAAAAGGAAAAACGCCACGGCCTGATGGCACAGCTAAATGAAGCTTACTCAGCAGGCGATCAAACAAAACTAAATAAGCTGGTTGAGGATTTTCGCAATAGCCCTGATCTCGTGAAAGGCGACTCGATAGGCGACGAACTTGTCCGCTCGATCCGCCAGATCTCACAGGTAAAGCAGCGGCTCAAGGAACTTCAAAAAGAGATGCTTGCGGCGGAAGGATCAGAGCTGTTCATCCTTCGTGAAAAGATGAAAGCTGAAGCTGCCGAAGGTCGCGACATGATAAAACAAATGGCCGCTCGGACCACCGTGCAGATCAAAAAATCCGAACGTCGGCTTGAGAATTTAATACTTGTCAATAAGGCCGCCGAAGAGCATGTCAAGGACAAATACGGAATGGATATTTCGGCCTTCAGATAGCCTTCGTAGCAGTAAAAATTTTGCTTGACACATTTACCAGTTTGTGTAATTGTTTAATCATAATTTCCATTCCGACCAATTGGGAAATAGGTTTTTTTCGCTTCGGTTTCGCGAGAGTGTACGCCCTGTATGTGATCGCGAAAATAGGGGGAGACGGTGTGGGAGACGGCTCCCCCGCTTTAATTTAAATAGCATTTCCCGCTGCAAATGCGGATGCCCACGCCCACTGAAAATTGTAACCTCCGAGCCAGCCGGTAACGTCGACAACCTCTCCGATAAAATACAAGCCCGCAACTTTTTTTGACTCCATAGTTTGCGATGAGAGTTCATCGGTCGAGACGCCGCCAAGCGTCACTTCTGCACGGTCATAACCTTCGGTTTCACGAAATCTTAATTGCCAATTACTCAGCTTTTCTCCTAGCGACTCTACCTCATGGACATTCATCTGATACAACGGCTTGTTATCAAATTCACGCATCGCAAACTCATCTGCGAATCGCTGGGGCAAAAATTTGCCAAGAAAATTCCCAAGATTTAAACGGCTCTGACTGTTCTCAGAAAGCTGTTTCATCACATCTGTTTCAGGTGTGAGGTGCAACGAAACAAGCTTATCCGTCTTCCAGTAGTTTGATATTTGCAGTATTGCAGGCCCTGAAAGCCCACGATGCGTGAACAAAATATTTTCACGAAAGCTGTATTTACCTATCGAAACAACGGCATCTATTGACACTCCTGATAATTGTTTGTAATTCTCATCTTTTAACACCATCGCAACCAGCGACGGCCGGGTTTCGACGATCTTTAGGCGAAATTGCCGGGCAATACGATAACCCAGATCGCTGGCGCCGATCTTTGGGAAAGAAAGGCCGCCGCATGCGACGATCAGATTTGTCGCCTCGAATATTCCTTGATCTGTCTCCACAACAAATCGTTCTGACTTTGTGACTTTTGTAACCGTGCTTCCTGTTTGGATCTCAACATGTGCATAGCGGCATTCGAGCAGGAGCATATCAACTATCAGCCGTGAACTCTCGCGACAAAATAGCTGTCCGAGCTTCTTTTCGTAGTAAGCGATCTTGTGTTTTTTTACGAGATCAATGAAATCTTGCGGAGTGTATCGCGACAAAGCGGATTTACAAAAATGTGGGTTTTGCGATATATAATTTTCGCTCCTACAGGCGATATTTGTAAAATTACATCGCCCGCCGCCAGAGATAATGATCTTGCGACCAACCTCAGCATTATGCTCTAAAACAAGAACCTTCCGGCCTCGCTTCCCGGCCTCGATAGCGCAAAAAAGCCCGGCCGCGCCGCCGCCGATGATAATGGCGTCATATTTCATTCCGGCTCATTTAACCGAAGTAACGCTCGTTCAGGATCGTTATATGATGCCTGACGTGGCCAGCCATGACGTAAGTCAACGCACGCACCGAGACAGGATTATCGCTCGCAATACCCATACGCGTTGAACCTTCGTCGGAAATGTTATTTACCAGAAGTAGGTTAGACCGCCGCTGAAAATCAAATTCATCGAGCAGATCGGCGAACGAACGGTTATTTGCATTTGAATTTTCTATATAGTCGTCCTGTTCAAATCCTTCGAGCGGCGTTTTGTCACCGCGTGAAATACGCAGGATGCGATATGCAAAAATGCGTTCGCCATCGATCAAATGACTCAATAATTCCTTGATCGTCCATTTCCCTTCGGCGTAAGCGAAGGTTCCTTTCTCTTCCGGCACGTTCGCAAGCATCGAGCGAATTTCATCAGTTTGAGAATTCAAAACAGACATCACATCATCGCCGTCGATAAGCGAAATATAACCGTTGTAATAAGGTGCGAATTCGTTTGTTTCAGGTCTTTTCATAATGCGTTATAGTATCAAAGTCATCTAAAAATATCTTTGGAGGAATTGATCATGAAACGATTTTCTTTATTACTTGGAATTGCATTTATAGCATTCATTATTTTGTCACAGAACGGAACCGGTGCTGTGAATCAAACGTTCGCAGAGCAGTTTACTGGTGGACCTGCGATGGGCGATTCGGGTGCTTACAATTTTGACAAGGCACACACTTTCATTCAGTTTACAGTCAATCACACCGGCCTCGTCGAAGTGCCCGGTTTTTTCCGCGATTTCACCGGCTCAGTAAATTTTGAAGCCAAAGACATCACAAAATCGACAGTAGAATTTACTACGAAAGCCACGAGCATCGACACCGGAGTTGCCGCACGCGACAACCATTTGCGGACAGCGGACTTTTTCGAGGTCGATAAATATCCCGATATCACATTCAGGAGCACAAAGGTCGAAAAGAAAGGCAAAGGCTTTCTTTTGACCGGCGATTTTACGATGAAGGGCGTGACAAAATCCATCTCATTTCCGTTCCAGATAGTCGGCTGGCTGGCTGCGAATGACAAGAGCGGCGGCAAAATGGGAATAGCGGCCGAGACCACTATAAATCGTCGCGATTATGGAGTGAACTGGGGCAGCAATCTTCCGGGAACCAATATTCCTGCCGTTTCCGATACTGTAAAGATCTCGCTTCAGGTCGAGGCTGGCAAGAAGAAAGATGCTCCGAAAACAAACTAAGATAATTTAACCGCAGATAATGCGGAAGACGCAGAAAAGACCTTTGGGATTTTTCTGGTCCGCGATTATCTGCGTTTATCTGCGGCCAATTTCTTTTTCCCAATTACTGAAAAAGCGATATCGTAGATCGCATATTGTTCCCAATCTTTGTGATCAAAATGCCACCACTCGTTTGGATTGACGATGAAGCCTTCGGCTTCCATCATCCGTCGGAGCATATCGCGGTTTGAGCGTTCTTGATCTGTGCCGCCGTTGTAATCAGGAGACGCTCGTTCGGTAAATTCGTCAAAGCCCGACGGCATCGGTATCGCCTTACCGGTTTTTAGATCGTAAATACCAAGATCGACGGCGCAGCCGCGATTGTGTTTCGAGCCTTTCGCGGGGTCGGCGACATATTTACGCTGCTCTAGTGTGACCACTTCCCAAAATAATTTTGTGATCGCCCATGGCCTGTAACCATCGTAGATGACAAGCCCAAGACCCTTGTTCTTCAATAGTTTGTGAACACGAATAAGGCCCTCGGCTGCCGGACGCTGCAAAAATGCCCGTGCCTCTGGATAGACAGCACGGCCGACAAAATTGTTAGCCGTCGCGTATCTAATATCGAGTTTTATTGTCTTATCGAGCTTTATTAGTTCTATCAAATCGGCCTCGCGTTTATTCTCTTCCTTTGGCGGCGAAGTCTGCGCAACCGCACAAGAAAAGAGAATAAGGCAAAACGCCGTAACGGTAAATCTTGGATAGAGTTTTTGGCTCATCTGAAGAACTTGTATCTAACCAATTGAAAAATGCACAGAGAAAGTTTATTTTGTAATGTAATGCAGGACGAACCTACAAAACGCAAATGCCCCGCCCGCAAATGGACAAAACGCGCCGGTATAATAGCTTTTGTCTTTTTCCTCGGCAAAGGCCTCGTATGGCTCGGCGCGATCGCTGCCGGTGCGTATTACACCTTTAATTAGTCATTCAAAATTACGGTTTTTTCGGCTCGGTTTCGGGCTTAATGTCGTCATCGAGTATCTTCACGTCTGTTCCGTACTTCTGATAATTTTTGAAACGACTTCGATTTCTGCTTTCCAACAGTAAATTTTTCTCCCTTCCAATTAAACTAACATCTGCGGTTATCGGTAATAAGTACTTGTCGTTATTTATTGTTACCCAGTCATAATCTATTATCCGATGGACTCTCCGAACCGGATAATCTGGTGGTATTTCGGTCGCATTCATTTCAAAGCGCAGCACGCGGAAATTTTGACGGTCAATCCAAATCTTCCCTTCATATCCCGCATTTATTACTCTCGAAGTGTCGCCGGAAGATATCTTATAACTAGCTTTCGATGCTTTAATGCGATAATCCCAAACTATAGTTTTTCGATCTCCTATCAAATCTGTGTCTACTATTCCAAATATTGTCTCGCTTTCAGGCTTAAATACTCCCGAAAGAAACCCAACAAATTCACCGATGGATGTATATCCCCCGATATCGCTAAAAAGTTGGTTCGGACGTGGGTTTTCTTGAAGTACACCGTTTAGGGTTAAAATCTTATTCTGTTCGCCTAGGCTCGTGCTGTAGCTGACTGCAACGACCAACTGATCGGCATTAAGGTAGTTTCCGGTACCGGCATAAGCATAAGAACGCTTAATCTGTTGCTTGACGACAAAGTCTGGCATTTCCTCTAACGCAATAAGTGTGTGTTTTTTGGCATTTTCGAGAACCGTGGCCGCTTCTTTTTCCGTGGGCAGTTTTGTGGCAACAGGATCAATACGGCGGCGGTCAGCCTCCTCAAGCGCCCGTTTTAACTCGTCGTCATTTGCTCCCTTGGAACGAGTAAGGCTTCGCAAGCCGTCAGTCAACACAAAATCGATACCCCGCTTTCTCAAAGCCTCAATAATATCTGCTTTTCCGCTGGGATTCTTTTGCAGTGTATAGAGCATTTTGACGTACTCTGCTTGTGTTAGACGATTTTCTTGTCCAAATGCGGAAAAAGCTAAACACAAAATAAAAATTAAGAAAACGTGTCTTTTCATCTCTTTAACTGATGCCGCGTAACCATTATACGTTGGTTTATCAATCTCGTTAACTAGTGCCTCCGATCAGTAGATTTATGCGGTGGCACAAGCTTTACAATCTCTTTACATTTTCTTATCTCCGCTACATAATCCCTTTACAATTTGCCGTTATTGTAAACTTCCACAAACGAATCGCCAAAAAAGGCGGCAAAGAGATTTTAGGAGGATCAGATGGAAAATAACGACACATTCTCGCGACGGGAATTGCTGTTAAAAGGATTCAAGACCGCAGCCGCTCTTGGCGTCGGCATGACGGCACTTGGAGCGTTTGGCGACAAGGCGTCTATTGTACAAAGGGCGTGGGCAAGTTTTGACCGCCGGGCTCTTTATACCGAAAGCCCCGATCTGGTCTGCGAAGCTAGCTGCAGGCAAACACTCGGCCCCTGCTATTTTCCGGCCAACCTTATCCGCAGCGATGTCAGAGAAGGACAGAGCGGCCTGGGAACGACGTTCGCATTTCGCGTGGTGAACATCGATACTTGCACACCGATGTCGGGTGTGTCGATCGACATTTGGCATACGAACTGGGCAGGTGTTTACAGTGCCCCTATCAGCACTTTTTGTAACGGCAACGATCCGCAAACCCAGCAGCTCCGCTTCTGCCGAGGCATCCAGACCACGGACGCTAACGGTTACGCGACCTTTATCACTAATTTTCCCGGCTGGTATTCGGGCCGGACGATCCACATTCACGCAACTCTGCGTATCGGAACGACCGAGATCCTGACCACGCAGTTTTACTTTGCGGATAAGGTCGGCGATTACGTTCTTCACAACTACGCTCCCTACACAGGCCGCGGCGAGCGAAATACCCGAAACACTAACGACAACGTGCTCGGCGGCAATCTAACCCGCATGGCACCTTATCTTTTCAGTACAAACACGCTGCGTGACCGCTCACTGATCGCCACAAAAACGATCGGCATCCGCAATGTAGCAACGACCTGCAACGCCTAAAGGAGGAATGAAAAAAAATGAAAAAAAGAACATTTATATTGACGCTTATCATCTTCCTCGGCCTTGTTGCCGCGATGCGAGCATCGGCCCAGTGTACGTTTAACGGCTCGATCACAGCAGGCGACTCGACGCACAGCAACGCTCTGAATACTAGCGGGGTGAATAGTACGGTTGCTCTACCGCAGGTGTGTCCGGGTGTTTTTACGACGACCGGGCCAACCCACTACGACCGTTATGATTTCATTAATTCGAACGCTGTCGGTACGGATTACGAAGTGACCTCAAACGCTACGGGCTGCACGGCGGAGAGGTCATTTTTGTTTGGCAGCGCTTATATCGGATCGGTCGATCTGATTAATCTGTGCAATAATTACGCCGCCTCGATGGGAATGGGATATGCCGACGTTGGGACGTATTCTTTTACGGTTCCGGCCGGAAGCCTGTTTTCATTGGTTGTTGAGGAATTCGACCCGAACATCGCCTGCGCCAGCTACACTTTGACCGTAACGCCATGCCCGGATGTCGCTCCGTCACCTTCGCCAACGCCGACCGGAACGCCTTCGGGATCAATCGCTGGAACAGTTAACTATGGCAACGCGATCGGCTCGCCGGCGACTCGAACTATCTCAAATGTGCTGCTCAGCGGCGCCGGATCGGCTAATGTTTCGACAACAACAACTTTCCCTGGCGGCACATACACGCTCATCGGATTTGGTTCGGGCTTGTATACTGTAACGCCCTCAAAGACCGGATCGGTTAACGGCTCGATCACCTCATTTGATGCCGCTAAGATCGCACAACACGCCGCTGGCAGTGTTACTCTCGCCGGCAACCAATTAGTGGTAGCTGATGTGAGCGGAAATGGAAGTGTTTCATCGTTCGATGCCGCACAGTTGGCTAAGTATGTTGTGGCAACTCCGCCATATGGCTCGACGGGAAACTGGGTATTCACCCCTGCTAACAATGTTCATGCATCGGTCACTACCAACATCTCAGGCGAGGATTATTCGGGACTGCTGATGGGTGAAGTTTCAGGAAACTGGGTTGATTCTGGTGCTCGTCCGGATGTGGATAATGGCTCTGAGCGGTCAGTGGCTGTAACGGCACCGAGTCTTGTAACTCCTGCGGATGGCGAAGTATTCATTCCAGTAATTATCGAAGGGGCGGCGGATAAAGGGATCATCTCGTATGAGTTTGACCTCAGATACGATCCGTCTGTAATAGAACCTCAGAAAAAGCCTGTCGAATTGACAGGCACCGCAAGCAGCAAACTTTTGGCAGTGGCAAATACCGATGAAACCGGCCTTTTAAGAGTCGCTGTTTACGGCGCGAAGGCCTTGGAAGCAAACGGCGTTCTGTTGAATCTAAGGTTCACCGCAGTCGGCGCACCCGGCTCAATGTCACCGCTCACTTGGGAGCGAATAATGCTCAATGAAGGCGACCCAATGACGACCGCAGCATCCGGACAGATCGAACTATCCGCTGCGGCACCAAATCAGGCCGAGATATCAGGACGAATATTGACCACTTTCGGCGAAGGTGTCCCCAATGCCCGCGTTACATTGACCGATACGTCAGGCCAGATTTTGGCAAAGGCCGTCGTTACTTATGGATTCGGATATTATCGGTTTGGCGGACTTGATGTCGGCCATACATATACGATCAATGTCGAATCGCGGGGCCGGACGTTCACGCCGCTGACAGTCAGCGTTTACGACCAGTTGCTCAACGTCGATATGATATCTCAGCAATAAATTAAAAAAGAGGCTGTTGGAATTTAGATTCCAACAGCCTCTTTATTAATGTCTCTGTCCGGTCTTACTGGCCAAAGCCCATGGGAACCGATCAGATAATTTAACCCCTTGCTCACGCAACCTTCATTACGTTTTCGGCCTGCGGCCCTTTTGGCCCATCCGAGACCTCGAACTCGACCTCCTGACCCTGGATAAGCGTCTTATAGCCGTCTCCGCCAATAGCGCTGTAATGGACAAAAATATCCTGTTCGCCGGGTTGTTCGATAAACCCGTAACCCTTAGCATTGTTAAACCATTTGACCTTTCCTATAGCCTTTGACATCTCTTGTAATTCCTCCTGCATACTTCAAAAATCTTGCTGTAACATCTGTTTAGAAACCGCAGCAAAACAAAACCACAACCTTGTGACACCTTTACTAGGCGCATTTAGGGCTGCGGAAAAAAAATTTGTCGGACCCACCATTTGCAAATAAAGTTACAACCTTAAACTGCAAGATCGTCGGAATTTAATCGCTTGTGTTTGTGTAGACGAAGGCAAATTTAACCAAAAATTAAGATTCTGTCAAGACATTTCGCAATTTTGTGGCTATTTTTCGTGAAAATTGACATAAAAGGCTATATAACCGAACATTGAGCATAGTTTTAAGTCGATTTTCAGCCGAACATGACATACGAATACGGCAAGGGCTCACCCCTTTCATACAACAAATACCTAAAAGTGCCGGAGTTGATCGGGCTTCAGGAGACGCTCTCAGAGCCGCAAAGCCATGACGAGCTTCTTTTCATCATCATTCACCAGACTTACGAGCTTTGGTTCAAACAAATTCTTCATGAATTGGATGCGACGATGAAATGGCTGAACGAAGGCCGTACTTTTCGCGTCAATCACAGTCTGCGCTCGGTCGTTACTATTGAAAAAGGCCTCGTTTCGCAGATCCACATTCTTGAAACAATGGCACAGATCGGTTTTCTTGAATTTCGCGACAAATTAAATCCGGCGAGCGGTTTTCAGTCAATGCAGTTTCGCGAGATCGAGTTTGTCTCGGGGCAAAAGGACGAGAAGATACTCGAACATTTTCGTAAAGACGAATTTGCCTACAAACGCTTGAGCGAACGTTATGTCGAACCAAGTCTTAGCGATTCATTTTGGGCATTGCTGGGACGAAATGGTTTTTCGGTCGGAAACCACGAGGAAAAAGTCGCGGCGATCGTCGAGATCCTTTCTCATCCGGAAAAACACGGCGATCTCTTTATAATGCAGGACCTTTTGACCGAGCACGATGCCCAGATCTCACTCTGGCGTTATCATCACGTTCTGATGGTCGAACGAATGTTGGGCATGAAACGAGGCACCGGCGGCTCAGAAGGCGTCGGTTATCTAATGACGACGTTAATGAAGAAGTTTTTTCCAGAGATCTGGGAAGCTCGGACGCACCTAAAACTGTCAGAACCACCTACCGTAGTGGGTGGTTGAATGCAGTTTTTTTTGATGCCTAAACAAAAACCGAGAAAACCTCATTCGAAAACAGCTTTCCTTTCAGTGTAAGCCGCAGATTCCCTTCTTTAATTTTAATAAGCTCCGCTTCGTTTAGTCTCTCGATCTCCAGCTCATATTTCCCGATGAGATCAAGTCCAAAACTGTCTGCAAATTTGGCCAAATCGATGCCTCTTTCCAAACGTAGTCCAAGAAAAATAAACTCAGAAGCCAGATCGATCTCTTCCCGCATGATCTCAGCCGAACCACTGTTTTCGATCAGTCCGACATAATTTGCTGTGTCGCGTTCATTAGCATAACGGTGTTTGCCATCAAAGGAATGAGCCGACACGCCAAAACCGAAAACGGGATCAAGAGTCCAGTATTTTGTATTGTGCCGTGACTCAAAACCGGGCCGCGAGAAGTTTGATATTTCGTATTGCGCGTATCCGGCCGCGTCGAGTTTGTCGAGCATCATTTCATACATCTCGGCTGCGAGTTCTTCGTCTGGCTGCGGCTGGCGGCCGCTGCGGACCTGTTCGGCGAGCGGCGTACCCTGATGAATTTCCAGCAAATAAAGCGAAAGATGTTCGGGCTGCATACCAATTGCTTCGTCCATGTTACGTTCCCAATCAACAAGTGTTTGCCCGGGCAATCCGGCGATGAGATCAAAGCTGACATTATCGAAACCGGCGTCACGCAGCATCTTAAATGTCTGACGAACATCATTAGAGTCATGGCCGCGAGCAAGCAGCCTTAACGAATTGTCGTCAAACGTCTGCACGCCAAAGCTCGCGCGATTAACACCGAGAACTCGATAATCGCGCAGTGTCTCCGGTGTAACTGTCGCCGGATTCATTTCCATCGTGACCTCTTTGAGATCTGAAATATCAAATTTGTGATTTACGGTTTCGAGTATCTGCTCAACCTGTTTCGCAGAAAGAAGCGAAGGCGTGCCGCCTCCGAAATAGATCGTGTCGATCTGGTCATCAGCTCTGCTCGTGGTATCACTCTCAATCTCTGTGCACAACGCGTCAACATACCGCTCGACAGCATCATTGCTGCGATACACATCGGTGGCAAAATCGCAGTATGAGCATCGCGACTTGCAAAAAGGTATGTGAAGGTAGATTCCGCCGGCCATCAGAACTATTCTATTGCGTGAGTGGCGTGAACAAAACCCAAGCGTGTCAGAACCGCCTGCGTGAGCGGGCGGCGTGAACCATTAATCAAGATCATGCCGCCCCCTCACGGAGGCGGTTCCGCAAAACCGGTGAATAAACCCCGACGCGGGTTGTAAACCCTGAACATGAATATTGAACAAATATCGTATTACGCAAATCTGTTGTCTTTTGGCGTCGTGATATTTCTGTGGTTCATTTTTGCCGGCACATTTTTGCTGAGAAAAAAGCCAGAGTCGGCACCTGACGCAAAACGAGCGCCGGCATCTTGGGTCGGACTTATACTCCAAGGGGTCGGTTTCGGAATCGTCTGGGCCGTCCGCCGCACGCCGTTCGCCTCGCCGTTCATCGACGAACAATTTGCAGCAAACATTGCTCTCCAAGTAATTTCAATTTTACTGGCGAGCTGGTCGGTTTGGCTCGCATCCTCGGCTATTCGCGAGCTTGGCAAACAATGGAGCTTACAGGCACGCTTGATCGAGGGCCACAAGCTCGTGACGAGCGGCGTTTACGGCATCGTGCGGCATCCGATCTATACGGCGATGTTCGGAATGATGCTCGCGACCGGATTGGTTCTCAGTCAATGGATCGCACTTGGCGCGGCCGTGATTGTATTTGTGATCGGCACAAAAATACGCACAAATACTGAGGAAGGTTTACTTCGCGGTGCGTTTGGAAAAGAATTTGAGGAATGGAAGACAAAGGTTCCCGGATTGATACCTTTCATTAATATCTAGTTCTCAAGGCAGTTACTTAGCGAATTGCTCCAAACTGTTTCCAGATCGCCGATAGGTGATGTAATTATCGTTTCACTATTTACTGAGATACCCAGACAATCACCGCCGACTCGTCCTATGACTTCGAGCGGACACTGAGCAATATTTGAGCGAACTCTTTCGCGATTTTCAGCCGCAAAACTTATCACTATACGCGACGGTGTTTCGCCGAAGAGCAGTGACTCCGCAGACAAATTATTACTTTCAATATTTATCTCCGCTCCAATAGCCTTGCGGCCAAGCGAAGAAAAACAGCATTCGGCTATCGCGACGGCAAGACCGCCGTCAGAGCAATCGTGAGCCGAAGAGATGAGACATTGATCGTTCAGTTTTAGCAGAATTTCCTGAACAAGCTTTTCTTGTGCTAAATCAATTATTGGAGAAACTCCGTTTTCGATGAACTGAGCGGTGGAAAGGCCGAGAATAGTTTGAGCGTATTCGCTGGCGGCTAGATCATTCCGCGTTTCACCAATAATAGCGATCAAATCGCCCTCGTTCTTAAAGCCATGCGTAATTATTTTTCGCGAGTCTTCGATCAAGCCAACCATGCCGATCGTTGGCGTCGGCATTATGCCGCAGCCGTCGGTTTCGTTGTAAAACGACACGTTGCCGGACACGACGGGCGTTTCAAACGCTAAGCAAGCCTCAGCCATGCCATCGATGACGTCGGAAAAACTACGCATCACTTCGGGACGTTCGGGTGAGGCAAAGTTAAGGCAGTTTGTCACGGCAATTGGCTTTGCTCCAACACAAACGACATTTCGTGCGGCTTCGGCAACTGCTAGTTTTGCTCCGTTTCGCGCATCGATGGCAACGAATTTACCGTTTCCGTCGAGACACATCGCGATCGCCCGACGCGTTTCTTTAATGCGGATCACGGCGGCATCTGCACCAGGCAAAAGAGCAGTATTTGTCCGCACCATCGTGTCATATTGCTCGTAAACCCAATGTTTCGAACAGATATTAGGTGAAGCGAGAAGCATTTTTAGTGCTTCAGAGGCTGAATCGCTCGCGTAAGCAAGTGGAAAAGACTCCGCACTTGAATTGACGTTTAGCGCCTTGCCACCTGCTGACGCAGGCGGTTCTGCCATCGGTCTTTCATACTTCGGTGCTTCATCGGTCAGTGCCTTTACGGGCAGATCGGCTTCGACAATGCCGTTGTGAATGATCGTTAGCCGGTCGCCATCGACCACTTTTCCAATGACGACCGCGTCGAGGTCCCATTTGTTAAATATGTCGACAACCTGATTTTCACGGCCTCGTTTTGCCACGATAAGCATTCGCTCCTGCGATTCCGAGAGCAGCATTTCATATGCTGTCATTCCGGTTTCACGCTGCGGCACAAGTGTCAGGTCAATCTCAAGGCCGGTGCCTGCACGAGCGGCCATCTCAACCGACGAAGATGTCAGGCCGGCGGCGCCCATGTCCTGAATGCCTTCGATGGCTCCGCTTCGCATAGCTTCGAGACAAGCTTCGAGCAATAATTTTTCAAGGAAAGGATCCCCGACCTGAACTGTTGGGCGTTTTTCGAGCGCCTGGTCGTCAAATTCAGCCGACGCCATTGTCGCTCCGTGAATACCGTCACGGCCAGTCTTGGCACCCGCGTAAAGCACAGGATTTCCAACGCCGGTCGCTTTGCCAAAAAAGATCTGGTCTTTTCTGACCAATCCGAGCGCAAACGCGTTTACCAGCGGATTAAGACTGTAAGATTCGTCAAAAACGACTTCGCCCCCGATGGTCGGAACGCCAAAACAGTTGCCGTAATGGCCAATGCCCGCGACACAACCTTTTAGAATTGATCTGTTGCGATTGCCGTGTTTTGGATCATCAAGCGGCCCAAAGCGCAGGCTGTTCATCGCAGCGACAGGACGTGCTCCCATAGTGAAAACATCGCGCAGAATGCCGCCGACGCCAGTTGCGGCGCCCTGAAAAGGCTCGATAAAACTTGGATGATTATGCGATTCGACCTTAAAGGCGATACACCAGTCGTCGCCGATATCGACAACTCCAGCATTTTCGCCCGGCGGCACAATGACACGCGGCCCGGTAACCGGCAATCGTTTTAGATGTATTCGTGAAGATTTATACGAGCAATGCTCCGACCACATCACACTGAATACACCGAGTTCCGTAAGATTTGGCTCGCGGCCCAGAACTTCAACTATGCGGTCATATTCGCCCGGTGTAAGGTTGTGCTGTTCAATTATCTCGGACGTGATAGCGGCGGTCTGTGTAACAATCATTGGGCGGTGTCGGCGCAAAAGCCATCCTGCGAAATAAACAAAAGAGTTTATTCTCTCCGGGTCGTTTTATCAAATCGGAGCGAATGAACTCTTTGTTGCGGGATCCAGCCCGTTATTTAGCCTTTTCGTCGGAAAGAAGTTTGTGAATATTATCACGCAGAACTTCGAGGCGAATTTTGCCATTTCGGTAATATGAGATTGTGCCTTTGGCATCGAACAAAACGGTCATCGGCAGATTTCCCGTCCAATCTTTAGAGACCATAGAAATTGCAGAGCTTTCGTCTGGCGTATGCAGCAGATATGCCGGTATTTTCGAATTCATCTCGCTGAGAAAGCGGGGAACGTAGGTTTTGATGTCTGCAAAGTCGTCAAGAGATACGGTGAGAAAATCGACCTTTCCTTGAAACTCCTCACTGATCTTGACCAGATCGGGAAACTCTTCGCGGCAAGGGTCGCACCAGGTTGCCCAAAAGTTGATTAGCAGCGGCTTGCCGTTTGGCTTGAGCAGGGGCTTTAAGCCATTGATGTCTATTTCCGTGACCTTGGGCAAAGACGAAGCTTTCGCTTTCTTGTTTTTAGTTTTTTCGTTCTTAGGCGTAGCTTGTGCCGCGCAAAGCCCGCACAAAGCAAGGGCAAACGCGGCTACGACAGTCGCTTTCACGAATAACTTAAAAAGCATAAATTTATTGATCGCTTGCCCGTTTGATCGTGCAGCCAAATGCATCGACCGATGTTTTTTCGATCTTCTTTCCGGCGAGCGAAGAGTCGAACGCCGTTCTGAGATATTTTTCGGTCGGATTTTTGCCTGAACGGTCGTTGTCGATCGCTCCGTGATAAAGCAGCATATTTTTGGAATCGACAAAATACACTTCAGGGGTTCGGGTCGCTCCCAGCTTGTCTGCAAGAACACTGTTTTTATCTATCAGAACCGGAAAATTATATTTTAATGCCGAGTGAGCCTTGATCTGTTCGCCGTTTTCGGTGACGTTAGAATTGATCCCGATCACATTGATGCCTTTGGCTTTGTAATCCGTCGCGATCTGATTGATCCGTTCGTTGTACATGGCAACGACCGGACATTGGGCCGAGACGAAAACGATAACAGTGCCTTTCGTTCCTTTAACGTCACTAAGCGTCTGCGTCTTGCCGCTCGTATCCGTCAACGAGAAATTTTCCATCGTTGAGCCGATCGCCAAACCTTGAGCATTGGCCACCATTGCAAGTGCAAAAAGAAAAGTGAATAAGAGAGCCATTCGTTTCATATAATATTTACCTCTGAATTCGAAAAATTTTACTTACGCGAGTTTACCAAGCTGAATCTCAAGGACACAAGCATTCAAACATTTTACGTCCCGGATCGGTTTTCGGTTTCGCTAGTCTAAATGCATGTTTTACTTTTGATGCGATAAATCGGAAATACGGCTAAAATCTTTCGTTCCAATGCTATAATTCTCACGAAACCTTGCTAACATCAGGCGAAAAACTATCTCATTACGAAATAATCTCCTCGATCGGTGCGGGCGGGATGGGCGAAGTGTATCTGGCTGCCGACACGAAGCTCGAACGGCAGGTCGCGCTAAAAGTCCTGCTCGATGACGTCGCCGGCGACGAAGAGCGTGTCAGGCGTTTTATACAGGAGGCCAAGGCCGCCTCAGCACTCAACCATCCGAATATAATGACGGTTTATGAGATCGGCGAGTTTGAGAATTCGCGATACATCGCAACCGAATTTATCAAAGGCCTGACTTTGCGCGACCGAATGAAAGGCGAGCCTTTTAAAATGGGTGAGTCGCTTGAAATCATTTTACAGGTTGCAGCGGCACTCTCGGCGGCGCATGAGGCGGGCATTATCCATCGTGACATTAAGCCCGAAAATATTATGCTGCGCAGCGACGGACTGGTTAAAGTTCTCGATTTTGGCCTAGCCAAGTTATCGTCGGTCGAGTCCGAAAGCCAGGCTAAGACATTGTTGCAGATCAACACGCATCCGGGCATGTTGATGGGAACCGCCGCCTACATGTCACCGGAACAGGCCCGCGGGATCGCACTCGATCCGAGAAGCGATATTTTTAGTCTTGGCATCGTCATGTTCGAGCTTTTTGCCGGAACGCGTCCGTTTGACGGCGAAGGGCATCTGGATGTGATCAGCTCAATATTAAGGGACGAAGCTCCTGCTCTGCGAGAAGTTTCGCCCGATCTGCCCCGGCAGTTGGAACGCATCGTGGCCAAAACGCTGCGTAAAGACCGTGATCACAGATACCAGCACATCAGGGACCTGCATATCGACATCGAAGACCTGCGCGACGAATTAAAACTTGAGCAAACTCTAAACCGGACGATGGAAACACGCAAATCGGCACCGGCTGCGACCGACGGCGGTAATACAAAGCACACGCTGACTGAGAGCATATCGACGACACGCAGATTTACTCTGCTACATGCATTTATTTTTGCTGCGGTGGCGGCCGTTCTCGTCGGAGCGGCGTGGTATTTCCGTTCGGGTTCAGGCAGTGCATCGCCTGCGCCGGGGTCGTATAAGGTTTCCGATGTCGCTACATGGAACAGCGCTCCCGGCGAGATTTTCAGTAATGCGAGCTTTTCTCCGGACGGCAAGCTCATCGCTTTTTCCTCGACAAAATCAGGCACAAAAAATATCTGGGTCAAGCAGACTGCCTCAACCGAGGCGATCCAGGTTACAAACGACACTTTTTCAAATACAGACCCGATCTGGTCGCCAAAGGGTGATGAGATCGCATTTTTTTCAGAGCGGGGAAGAACTTCGGACGGGAAATCGACTGCAATGGGAATATGGCGAGTCTCCGCTCTCGGCGGGACGCCCCGTCTTGTAGGCCCGCTAAGCAATTTGAGCATCGAACTGAGACGCTGGACGGAATCGGGAAAGATATATTATGAATTATCCAATGAACTCTATGCGATGGAAATCTCAAGCGGATCATCGCAAAAGGTGACATCGCTTAATCATGCCAGCATTAGTTGGATAAATATCTCGGCGGACGAAAAATCTATCGCCTATGCAGTGAAAAGCGAAGGAAAATGGCTGATCATTGTCAGCGGCCTTGACGGTACAAATCCGGCCGAGGTGGCGAAAGGAACAGGCGAAGTAGAAAGTTTTGCATGGCTGCCGGATAAAAAGCGTTTTTTCTATGGAGCGGAAATCGCCGGCGTCCAGCAGATCTTCGTCACGGAGATAGGTTCGGGACGAGCCGTGCAGATCACTGCTTCTGAAACCGACAACAGCATCGTCGATGCAGCTCCGGACGGTAGATCGGTCATACTCAGCTCCACAAAAGAAGACTCGAATATATGGCGGGTAAATATTGCAGACGGCCGGGAATCACCGCTGTCGAGAGATCTAAACGCAAAATTATGGCCGGCCGTCTCTGCCGACGATGGCAGGATGGCATTTCAATCCGTAAAAAACCTGAGCGCGGGTAATAAGCTTTTCGAGAGCTCGATCGTCGTCAAATCCTTAAAACAAAATGACGACCGCGATAGAGCAACAGTACTGGCCGATAGCGGATTTCTTCCCGCTTTTTCACCAGACGGCTCGACACTGGCATTTTTGAAAAAGAACGGCGCCGCATCTGAATTGGTTTCTATAAACCCAAACGGAGGCGGCGAAAAAGTTTTAACATCGGGGCTTCCGCTTATTGCTCATTCGGTTCTGCCTTACAATCACGTTGAGACAAAAGCTTTTGCATGGTCGCCCGACGGAACGCGGATCGCATACGGTGCGAACAAAAGCGGCGCTTCGAATATATGGGCGCTCGTTGTTCAAGACGGATCCGATGCTGCGTTAACAGACAATGCTGACAAGGACTTATCAACTTCATGTCCTATCTGGTCATCAGATGGTAAAAGGCTTGCGTTTTTTTCCAACAAAACGACAAAAGACGCACAGATCCGTAGCATTAAGCTTCTCGATATGGAGACTGGAAAAGTAAGCGCCGTTTTTGAATCCAACCGGCCTATTCGACTCATCGGTTGGTCAACTGACGAAACCGCATTGATTATCGCAGAACCCGACAAAGCAAACGTCGGCGTGCCGCCTGAGACTTTGTTGAAAAGAATTACCATCACTTCAGGTGCGGAATTTCTAATTGCCCGCTTGCAAAATATCTATTTTTACAATATTTTTCTCTCTGACGATAAAAAATATATTGCCTTCGCGGCCCGCAACGAGGATAAGGATGATGTTTGGATAATTCCCTCGGCCGGCGGCGTAGCTCGAAAAATAACCGGCAATAATGATTCCGGTCTTTATTTTTCCAGATTGGCCTGGCTTCATGATGGAAGCGCAATTGTCTTTGGCAAGCAGACTCGATTCAGCTTGCTTTCGATGATTTCCGATATTAACTGAGAATAAGGAGAAAACAATGCTCAACAGATCTCGCTTTAGTTCGTTTGCCGCCTTTTACCTTATAGTTATTTTATCGGGTCTCGGCAGCATGGCCTGCGGAAGCTCGGTCAATAATACCCTCGCGACAAATGGAAATACGGCCGCCCTCAGACCATCTCCGACTCCGACGCCTGACCCCTGCGCATCTAAAAGCGATAAGGAAATCGTAATTGCGATCTACACTGAGATCGACAAAGACCCTGACCTTAAGAAACAGCACCAAAAAATCGACGTTATTTCGACAAGCCACGCCGTCGTTTTATGGGGCTGGGTGGATGATAAGACACAGCATGACAAGGTCGTCGGAATCGCAAAAAACACAGCTTGTGTCGCAAGCGTTGATGCGAGCAATTTTTACGATAATGCGAACAATCCCACTCATCCAATTGCCGGCGGGTGCAATCCTCCACTCAAAAAGTGCGGTGAGATTTGCCAAATTCCGGAACAGTGCAATTCGGTTGGCGATCCCAATCCGGGTGCTAACGTAAATACAAATACAACAAAGAAATGATTCTTGGAGAAGATAAATGACTAAAAGATCGGTTTTGCGTCTGATGTTGACGCTCGGTGGTTTTGTTTTAATTTTGATGCTGAATGCAAATGTGCGGCCGGTTTATGCTCAGTCATGCGACGCAGTGACCGATCAACAGATGGTAAAGGACATTTACGCACGGATAAATGCCAATAGACCGCTGGCATCGCAGATATCGCATATCAACGTGACGGTCCTTTACAAAGTCGTTAAGCTGCAGGGCTGGACAGATACGCAAAAGGATTTTGACAAGGTTGTGGATATTGCCTCCACGACCACTTGCGCCAGGATCATTAACAAAAATCTATTGCTGCCCACACCGCCTGACGCGGGTGACGCAATGAGATCATCAGGCGGCTGCGCATCGGGAACAAAGGCCTGTGGTGACATTTGCATTCCCGAAGGCGATACCTGTAATAGCACCTCTGCAAAACCGTAGCTATGGCTCGTGGCCAATGTTATTATTTTCGATTCCTGAATCTGCCGAAGCGATTTTGACGAATTGTAGATAACAAAAATATATGCCAACGATTAGAGACAAATCGGTCAAAGAAAACCTGATCGAGCGATTAAACAAACTGATGGGCGACGAAAAGCCGCGTTGGGGCAAGATGAACGTCAATCAAATGGTTTCGCATCTCGTGCAGGCGGGCGACCTGCCTTTTACCGTCAGCCTGCCGGATAAGAGCAGCTTTTTTTCACGAACATTTATCAAGCCTTTGATATTGTATGTTCTTCCGATGCCAAAAGAAGTGAAAACTTCACCTGAAATGGATCAGCAAGAGAAAGGCCGGAAGCCATTGGAATTTAATGCGGATAAATCTATTGTAATCGATTCGATCAATAAAATAAGCGATTTGCCGGTCGATCAGGAGTGTAAACATCACCCATTTTTTGGAAAGATGAGTGCTAAAGAATGGGCAGTGATTGCCCATAAACATATTGACCATCACCTCAAACAATTCGGCGTTTAAGTAACTAGCCAAATAATCTCGGCAAGCGTCTTTGCAGATTTTTGGGTAAGAGAATTTCCATCGCGTCATCGACCGTAACGATACCGGCGATGTCGCCGTCGTCGTCGATCACGGGCAGGGCGAGTAGGTTGTATTCTGATATGGTCTGGGCTACATCTTCGGCAGATTCGGACGGATGGGCAAAGCGGAATTCCTTGCGCATTACATCCAACAACTTATAGGTCGGATCCGCTAATATCAGCGAGCGCAAGGATATAACACCGCAGATCTTCCACGAATCTTTTTGCTCAACAACATACATGTAGTAGATCATGTTCGGCGTCTCGGCCATTTCACGAAGCGAGCGTATCGTCTCGCCGACCGTCAGATCCTTTGGAAAAACGACAAACTCAGTCGTCATCAACCCGCCCGCCGTATCATGTTCGAACGCCATCAACTCGGCAACGTCAGCCTTTTCTTCGTCTTCCATCAAGGCAAAAAGCTGCTCTGACTTCTCATCATCCATCTCATCCAGCACGTCTACCGCGTCGTCCGGCGACATCTCTTCTAAGATGTCCGCAGCCCGTTCTTCATCCATATCTTCCAGAATTTGGGCCTGCGCCTCGGTGGACATTTCCTCTAATGTATCAGCTGCGATCTCGTCATCGAGACTTTCGACAACCTCTGTGCGGTGGATGGGCGAGAGCGATTCGGCGAGTTGTGCGATCTCTACCGGATGAAGCCTTGAAAGTTTGTCTTTTGAGGATTTTAACTGCACTGTGACCGTTGCAGTGTCAGTCGCAAGATAACCAACATCCGCCCAATCTATTAATTCAACCGGACGGCCGCTGCCGTAAAAGCCTTTTGGCATAAGGCGGCGGACAAAGCCTTGTAAGCTCACATCCGCACCCGAAACTCGCCAGATGTCGCCGGCCTCGATAAGCTGCACGTCATTGACGCGAACTACGCGTTTGCCGTCAACGTCGATCAACTGATTGTCGAGTACGTCTTTGCCAAGCAAAACCTCGCCTTCGCGGCGTATGAACGGCGTCAGGTCGAGGATCGTCGATGTCATTTTTGCCCCGTGCAGGCCGAGGTCGGTAAAATCACGGCTCGGCATAAAGAAATTGCGTCGCCGATAGCGTGCAACAAGGCCGATCACGGGCGGATGCTCTTCTTCGCCGTACCTGACAAGCACATCGTTGATGACCGCGATCTTTTCGTTACGGGCATCAAAAACAGGGCGATTCAGGATCTGCGAGACGTAAAGCATAGCAGTGGTCAGTGGTCAGTTGTCAGTTGTCAGAAAGTAGAATAACACCGACCACCGAACACTGACCACCGACCACTGCTGCAAAATAATGTTTAATATTTATAAATTTTGTGGAAACCTCCATTCGTTGTGCATTTTTATATAAATAGACGAAAGCGGAAGCCGTGCACGGTTTTCGATTAGTTCAAACCCTCTCGCTCGCTACCCTACCAATGAAACCATCACACCTCACCAAAGCCCTCATTATCTCAATACTCGCAGTATTACCCGCCTTTTCACAGAACGGCCCACGCGTTTTGGATAATTTCTCGATCGCGGGAAATGTTCAGGTTCGCCGAACGGAATTTATCCCCGTTGCCGTCAAAGCAAAGTCAAAATTGGGCCGAAAGGCCGCAAACAGCAACAATCTCGTTCAAAAGACCGCACAGGTCCGGCCCGTTACCCAGACGCGAATGAGCGTCAGCGAAGGCCTCTCCGACATCGGTACTCCGAATGCTCAATACAGCAAGCTCCTGATGGGATCTGCATCACAATTAAGGGGTTTTACGACGGGCGATGTGATGATCGATTCGTTTATTGTCGATTCGAGCCGCCGCTACGCCATTGACCCGCTTTTGATATACGCTCAAATGCATCAGGAATCGTCATTCAAGCTGCGGGCCACGTCCTATAAGGGCGCGAGCGGCCTGATGCAGCTCATGCCCGCGACCGCACGCCGTCTGGGCGTGACCAACATCTACGACCCGCGACAGAATATCGACGGCGGCGTCAAATACATGCGAATGCTGCTGGATATGTTCGGAGGCGACGTAAACCTTGCATTAGCAGGATATAACGCCGGCGAAGGAGCCGTGATGAAATACGGTAACCAGATACCGCCTTACAACGAAACACGCGAATACGTCCGCCGGATCTCGGCCCGTTATACCTCGATCTCTGACGGCACTTATGCCAGAACCGTGCGAAAAGTAAATGTCTCGACGGCATCAAAACTCGAGCAAAAAGACGCCCGTCCGCTCAGTATCTACGAACCTAACGCAGTCGCGATCCGCCTCGCCGACGGCCGTATGAGACTGGTGAACAAGTAAAAAGTCAAAAGTCAAAAGTCAAAATAAAAGCCAAAGTGCTGTCGTCTAGTTTTCATTTTTTACCCTTTATTTTTAACTTTTGACTTTCAAAACTCTTCTCCAACTAGTCGAAAAGACTTGCGGCCAACAAGCGTTGGCCGCGTTTTTTTGTTTTTAGTCAGTATTATATTGGGTTTTTGACGCATGAATAGTCGGGACGGGAGAGTCGGGAGGATTTTTGGCCGAAATTTGTGTAATAACTATGTAACAGATTTATAATCAGTTGTTTACGGCGAAGTTGGCTCTCAGCATGCGTCAAAAAACCTAAAAAAGCCACTTTTGGGCATCAAAAAGCCACTCTTAGACCCCCAAAAAGCCACTTTCAAAAACGTCATTTTCGTGCAATTTTGAGCCAGACTCGCTTCGAGGCGCAACGCCCTCGTCGCTGAGATCTTCGCATCAACTAGAGGTAACCTCGTCAACCGCTTCGGCTGTTTTCACTGAATCAGTTACCTCAACGTCTTCGAGCTGCATCACTGTGAGAATCATGAGCGATAGCGACTAGGTTCTTTTCACCGTTCGGTATCCGCAGATGCTTTCATTTTCGAGGTCAATCGGTTATAACTAACTGTCAAAATCGTTTACTCCACACATGTCGAAACAGCTAATCAACACTTATTACAACGAACTGCACCGCGACAAACAGTTTGGCGGTAGCCACAACGAAGCGTCGATCCGCGGCGCATTTATCAAGCTGGTCAACAGCTACGCAGAACGGCGTCATTTGCTGCTCGTGCCGGAGATCTATGTAAAAGGAAAGAAAGGTAATAATGTGCGGCCTGATGGCGTGTTGAAAAACGCCACACGATTTGAGTTTGGCTATTGGGAATCGAAGGACACAAAGGATGATCTCGATGTTGAGATTAATAAAAAACTCAAGATCGACGGTTATCCCGATTCGAACATTCTTTTTGAAGACACCAATGAAGCCGTTCTATTTCAGGAAGGCCAACTCGTTCAGCGCATTCCGATGAAGGATGCCGAGGCGCTTGATTCGATCCTCGATCATTTCATTAATTACGAGCCGTCGATAGTTAAGGATTTTAATAAGGC
>JANMDA010000125.1:0-5081 GCA_031376085.1 Chloracidobacterium sp. | reverse complement strand
GCCGACGTGCCCGGCTGCGAATTTTTCGAATACGGCAGCGATTACTATCAACGACAACGCTGCCGGAGCGCCTTATCCATCAAACATAACGGTTGCAGGATTGACCGGCACGGTAACTAAAGTAACTGTCGACCTGACTGGAATGAGCCACACGTTTCCTGATGACGTAGACATTATGCTCGTCGGACCAGCCGGGCAAACCGCTCTCATCATGTCCGATGCGGGAGGAGGCGGCGATATCGTTAGCCTGAATTTCACATTTGATGACACTGCGGCGACGGCCATTGCTGATAACACCCAGTTGGTCAGCGGAACGTTCAAGCCGTTCAACTATGATACTGCGAGTGATACATTTCCGGCACCGGCACCGGCTGCTGGGACTAATGCTCTTCTGTCAGTGTTTAACGGCACTGCTCCGAATGGAACATGGGCTCTTTACGTCCGCGATGACGCAGGCGTAGATGTTGGCAGCATCAGCGGCGGATGGGCTTTGCATGTGGTAACGAACAGCTGTGTAGCCGGAACGCCGACACTGACTTCGACAGCAACGCCGACCAATACACCTAGCAATACGGCAACAATTACTCCGACGAATACGGCAACAAACACTGCAACAGCTACAAACACTGCAACGCCGACAAACACATCGACTGCTACTGCGACGGCGACTGCCACTTTCACCGGAACACCGGCTTGCACACCGGGCAATTTTGCGAATGCGGCGGCGATCACGATTAACGACGCCGCTCCTGGTTCGCCGTATCCTTCGGATATATCGGTCTCCGGATTGACTGGTAATGTTACTAAGGTGACGGTCGATCTTACAGGCATGAGCCATACATTCCCCGATGATATTGATATTTTGCTTGTTGGCCCGGGCGGGCAGAATGCAATTATCATGTCCGATGCAGGAGGCAGCGGCGACATTACGGGCATCAACCTTACACTTGACGATGCGGCGACGGCATTGTCCGACGCAGGCCAGCTCGTGAGCGGAACATTCCAGCCGGCCAACTATGCCGGGTCGGGCGGAGAGGCATGGGCCGCTCCTGCACCGGCGCCGTTAGGCGGCTCAGCATTGTCAGTATTTAACGGCAACGCTCCTAATGGAACATGGTCTCTCTATGTGGTTGACGATGAGGGAACCGATGTCGGCAGCATAAGCGGCGGATGGGCCCTGCACATAACAACACTCTGCAGCACACCGACGGCTACATCGACGTCGACAAATACGTCTACGCCAACGGCAACTTCGACGGGAACGCCGGTGCCTACGTCGACCTCGACAGCGACGAATACGAATACGCCGACAATCACGCCGACGTTTACGGCAACAAACACTGCGACAGCAACAAACACGCCGACTTTTACTCCGACGTTCACACCGACAAATACGGCGACAGCAACGGCGACTGGCACACCTCCTTGTCAGACTTTGCTTTACAATCAGTCGAATTTGCAGGGAACGAATGGAACAAATTCTCAGGATTTTGAGACTGAGAATGATACTTTTGATAATCAGGCAGCGGATGATTTTGTCGTGCCTGTTGGACAGACCTGGACCATCAGCCAGGTTGTTGCAAACGGCTTGTTCTTTAACGGTACCGGTCCTGCGGATTCATTCAACGTGACTTTCTATACGAATGTTTCCAATCAGCCCGGAGCGGTCATATCGGGAGGTTCTTTCACTGGTGTTTCGTTCTCGAATTTTGGCGATGCATTTTCGATATCGCTTCCGGCTTACCTAGTTCTTTCACCTGGCACCTACTGGGTGTCGATTCAGGCCAAAATGGACTACACGCCGGGCGGCCAGTGGGCTTGGTATAACCGTACGCTTCAATCGAATTCGGCTGCGGTCTGGCAGAATTCGGGTGGCGGATTTGGGCTGGGCTGTACAAGTTGGGCCAGCAGAGGAGCAACATGCACGATCGACTCGGGTGCACCGGATCAGGCGTTCCAGATAAGGGGATCGACAGGTACATGTGCGACTCCGACTGCTACAAACACGAGCACGCCGACCAATACCGCAACAAATACGCCTACAGCGGCTAACACGGCAACGAATACACCTACATCGACAAATACGTCGACAAATACACCTACACCAACGAATACATCGACAAATACACCTACCCCGACAAACACGTCGACAAATACACCGACGGCAACGGCTACTGCGACATTTACGCCGACGTTTACACCGACTGCGACATCGACCAGTACGCCGACCTTTACACCGACGTTTACACCTACGGCTTCGCCGACCAGTACGTCAACGAAAACACCAACGGCAACATCGACCAGCACGCCGACGTTTACTCCGACGAACACGGCAACAGCAACAGCAACTTCGACAGCGACACCGTCGGGCGGCTGTGCGGCAGTATCGATCCCCGCCGCTCAGTCTTTAACCGGTGTAACTGCGACGGTTCCGGTAAACACGACGAACATGACCGGATTGGGTGCGATATCGGCCGACCTTAATGTCACCTATAATCCAGCGGTGTTGACACCTCTGGCAGATTCGACATTCGGCGTTACACTCGGCAGTGTCGGCAGCTCGAATGGAGGCGGACGTACTTTGTCGGTCGCTAATCCGAGTGCCGGAACACTTGTCATATCGCTCTTTGGCATTGCGGAAATGCAGGGCAGCGGTGCATTGGTCAATTTGAACTTTAATGTCGCCGGCTTGCCGGGCACATCGAGTGCATTGAACTTTGCGGCATTCTCGTATAATGAGGACATGCCGTGCAGCACGACTGCGGGCGGCAGCCTTACGGTTATCTCCGGCACGATCTCAGGTGTCGTAACTTACGGAAATCCGATCGGAAATCCTGCTACAAGGCCTGTTTCGAATGTCCTTATCAGCGGAGCTGGTTTGCCAAGTGTTTCGACGACGACCAGCGTGCTAACCGGAGCCTATTCACTCGGCGGATTTGGTTCGGGAGCTTACACGATAACACCGTCTAAGTCGGGCGGTCAGGGTGCGGCAATATCCTCATTCGATTCCGGCAGGGTTGCTCAATTCGTTGCAGGGACCACGACTTTTAACCCGGCACAGCAAACTGTCGCCGATGTCAGCAATAATGGCACCGTTTCGTCATTTGACGCGGCAATGATCGCGGCCTACACCGTCGCAGTATCTGGATCGGGTTCGACCGGAACGTGGAGATTCAACCCTGTAAACTACATTCATCCCAATGTTAACGCCAATATCAGCGGTGAAAATTACCTTGCATTGTTGATGGGTGAGGTTTCGGGCAACTGGAGCGATACAGGCGCGTTGCGGTTCGCAGACAACAACAGGCCGGAAAGAAGCACTGCTGTCACTGCACCGCGATTGGTGACGCCGGCAGATACTGAGGTCATCATACCGGTATCGGTCGAGGGCGTTTCGAAAAAGGGAATCATCTCATATGAGTTCGACCTCAGATATGATCCTCTTGTGATACAGCCGCAGGAAAATCCGATTGAAGTAGCCGGAACCGTTAGCCGCGGATTTTCGACAGCGGTCAATGCCCAGGAGCCGGGACTTCTGCGAGTCGCGGGTTACGGTCCGATGCCGCTTGATGTAAACGGCGTTCTTTTGAATCTCAAATTCACCGCCGTTGGAACCGCCGGTTCTGTCTCGCCATTGACGTTTGATCGGATGATCTTCAACGATGGCGATCCGGGAACGCTTGTCACTGACGGACAGGTCGAGCTTTCCGCATCGGCACCAAATCATGCCGAGATCAGTGGACGCCTCCTGACAGGTTTTGGAGTGGGCATTCCTAATGCCCGCGTCACCCTGACCGACTCAAAAGGCGAGGCCCGCTCGATCCTTTCCAACGGATTCGGTGTTTACCGGTTCGGCGGCTTGCAGGTTGGACAGACCTACACGATCAGTGTCCAGTCACGGTGGTTTGCCTTTACGCCTTTGACAGTCAGCGTCACCGGCCAGTCGGAAAACGTCGACATGATCGCCACGCAATAAACCGTCCGGCGATTAAAATTAACCGAGGCCGCCTGAAAAGGCGGCCTCTATTTTTGTCGTCGTTGTCATCAAAAATGTAAAGACCCCGCGATGAGTAGTATAATTTTATAGATGATCGAGGAGATTCGAGCCAAATTCGCTGCCGGACAATTTGAATTTTCTAAACACGCGGCAGATCAAGCAATTTTGCGTCGTATCAGCGTTTGGGAAATTACCGAGGCTGTAGAAAATGGCGAGATCATCGAAGATTATCCTGACGACAAATACGGCCCGAGTTGTTTGGTATTCGGCTTTACTGAACTGACGAGGACATTGCACATACAATGTAGTTATCCGTCGCGGCCGTTGTTAAAGATCATCACAAACTACGAACCCGACCCGGAAATATGGATCAATCTCAAAACAAGAAAGCCGCAGAATGAGGGTTAATATGAGCGAAACGATGAAAGAAACAAAAGTGACTTACACGCTGGAAATGGAAGGTAAATTTTACATTATCGAAAATGTCCCTGCCCGCGTTTGCGAAGAAACCGGCGAACAGCTCTTCTCGCCCGAAACCGTAGACCGCCTGCAAAAAACTATCTGGGGCCGTGAAAAACCAAAGAAAACTATCGAAACTCCGATTTACGAATTTGCGCTGTAGATATTCAGGTCAATCCGATAATAACGCCGGGCGAATCAACAATCCTATCTTAAAAAATGAGGCCGCAATCCCAAGTTTTGCAAAAAGCATTCAAAATCGCAGTATCGCAGGCCTGACACTCTTTCCCGCGCGTGCGTTTGCCTTTACGCCTCTGACCGTCAGCGTCACCAGCCAGTCCGCAAATGTCGATATGATCGCCGATCAATAAACCGTCCGGCAATTAAAAATAATCGAGGCCGCCCGAAAAGGCGGCCTTTTTTTTTGCGTTTTGAAAAGTCCGGGAAAATCTGCAGAATAACTGCATCCAGGCAGGGTTGTGTTGAGTGAAGTGTAGGTGTGATGTTTTTGTGTATAAGTTCTGTAGGTTATTATTTAACGTGACATAAAAATGAGATTCGTTTTACAAGGACTTAATGATCAAACCCATGCGAACGAGCTAAACGCCTTGTTTGAAATACCGGC
>JANMDA010000123.1:0-1675 GCA_031376085.1 Chloracidobacterium sp. | reverse complement strand
CGATGAGCGGACGGCATTCGTCGAGGGCATTATTTACTACATCACTGATCGAGGTCTGGCTGAAATTGAATTTCCGCCGCCCCGAATTCGCACCTGCAAACTCCAGTATCTGCTCGACCATCGACGAAAGTTTTTTGCCTTCGTCCTTGATAAGATCTCCGTAACGTGAAACCTGGTTGTCCTCTTTTGCAACTCCGTCAGCAAGATTTTCGCCTGCTGAATAAATGACTGCCAGCGGCGTGCGAAATTCGTGCGAGACAGATGAAACAAATTCGATCTGTCGCCGTGCTAGAATTTTGGCTCGCTGTGCTGAAAAGATGATCGCTATTACTGCTGCTGCCATCAAAAATAAAATGCCAAAACCGACAGCAAGATTGCGCCTGAGCGTATTTGCAATGTATGCGTCGAGCGAACCCGACGAATGCTGAACTTGTAGCTGCCATGGTGTCACTTTGTCGCCTATCGCGGTGGCCGTCGTTGTAAAAATTGCGGTTCGAGGCGCCGAATCCCGTTTGACCTCGATCTTTACGGAGTTTTTTTGGTCGCCGTTCACACCTATGGCATCAAAGGTGCGGCTCTCGATTCGCGAATTCATGACGACGCCTTTCTTTTTTTCAGCGTCGATCGATGAAAGAAGGTCCTTATTGGCAAAGAACATAAAGTTATCCGGTGACAGATCGAAAAGCGGAGCGGTCGCATCATTCGTTTCGCCGGAAAGAGCTTGAAAAACAGGTTTACGGTCTTTATCCACAACCGCCACACGAAAATCGCCTTCGGGAAAATATTTACTGATAAGAACCGGCAGTATCTTGTCTTTTATCGTTTCGGGATCAAGTTTGATAGCAAGATACCCATATTTTTCCGGCAGCTTCAGCTCAGCCTTGTCTTCGTGCAAAGGAGTGCGGATCATTATTCGCTTAATTTTGTTTTCACCGTTATGGATCGGCAAGACCAGCGTATAGCTTTCATCATATACCGGCTTAAAATTTTTTTCGTCTGAAAATTTTATGCGAAGATCGGCAAGATCAGGCGTCATCTCGATAGGCGCGAATGAACGGCTTTCACGATCATAATGCAGCGGTGCTGCATCGCCATTTGCTTCGAAAAAATAAAAGCCGCTGATCAGATCGGGATAAGCGGTCTTCTCCCGCCAATAATTATAGCGTTCGTTAAAAGCCGCCCAATCTCGCTTTTTCCAGCTCTCTGCATCGGTCTGAAAATTAAAATACGCATTCTGGATCTCGCGATTAAAATCCATCGCAAAATGATCGGCCTGTTCCTGAACGCGTTTATGCGCCTTTTCGCCGTCTGACTCGCTAATTTGCGAAAGCCAGCGATATTGCAGCCCGCCCAGCAGGACGAGCAAGCCAAGCAAACCGGCGATCAGCAAAAATGTAGTCCACGAACGTCGCATCGATTTCATTCTCTATCTTCCATTTTGCAATGTCACGCGCTTGCGGAGTTGATCAATGTTAAAGTCAACAAGACGCCTGCATTTCGCGAGCGGCACGTCGGCGTGCTCGAAGGGCTGACATTCGACGAATCGAAACAGGAGTTTCCTAAAGACTATTACGCGCTCGTCAACCGCAATATTCACCACGTTATAACCGACGGCGAAAGCTACCGCCATCTGCTTCGGCGAAGCAATCCACAATTGTCGGCGCGATTATTGATG
>JANMDA010000112.1:0-8881 GCA_031376085.1 Chloracidobacterium sp. | reverse complement strand
CCTAGCCGAAGAGGGAATTGACCTCGACGCGATGCGTGCCCGTGCATTCCCGTTCAGCAAATCGTTCCGTGATTTCGTCGATTCTCACGAACGGCTCTTCGTCATTGAACAAAACCGCGACGCCCAATTCCGCAGCCTGATGATGATCGAATTAGGCGTCGATGCGTCGAAATTGATTTCGGTTTTGAACTACGACGGCATGCCGATCACGGCGGATAATATCTTCAGGCAGATAAAAGGAACCTTGTAGAATGGTTTGGTCTCAAGAGTCATGGCCAATTGCGGTGTTCTTTCTGGCAGTAATGATTCTTATCTACCTGCTAGAAAGCATGATCGTCGCTTATTTGTTCAATTTTATATTAAGAACACCTTTGCGGTGGCATTTACTCTCAAGTATGGCTGTCGGACTCGTGGTTTTTCTGGTGACGATCATTTGTATAGTGTTCTTTCCTGGTCAGCACATCATATATAATGGCGTGCCGCAGAATTTTAGGACTTGGGTGGCTTACAACGAAGGGAAGATCATCGGCATCACGGTGTTAGTAGGTATAGCTCTTTGGCAAGCTTTCATCAGAACAGGAAGTCGCAGCAGAAGCAGTATGAGAAGTCCCAAAATCATTTAATAGTTGGGTGGAAAAATGTTTTAATATTTAAATATGTCAATCGTCGCAGATATTGAAAAGCAAGCATTGGATCTGCCGGATCAGGAACGGGCAAAACTCGCGGATCGGCTCATCGCCTCTTTACCGCCGGACTTTACGAATGATGACGAGATCGAAGAGGCTCTCCGGCGAAGCAAAGAAATGGATAGTGATCCGAACCGGGTTATTTCACACGAGGAATTTTTCAAGTTTTTTGAGGATCGCCGGAAGTGAGACGGATAGTTTATGACGTTGAAGCCCGTGTTGATGTTTTAGAGATCGTCGAATTCTACGAGAAAGTTGACGGGCAGCAGCTAGCCGACCGTTTCACATCGGAACTTGAAAAGTTTATCAGGTATGTTGCGGAACGGCCTGAATCTTTTGTAGAAATCAGATCCGGCATCAGGCGGGCGAACCTGTATCGTTTTCCGCATCACATACTTTTTCAAATCGTTGACACTGAAACCATAAAGATACTCACAGTCAAGCACGATAGACGGAATCCAGACCTGGGATTGGATCGATAGAATCAGTTATGACCTACGTTAGATCAACATTTCGACATCCGGCATTGCCGAAGAACGACCTTGGGTACACGGTCGATTATTACGAGGGTTCGCTTTCGACGCTGTGTGCAGGTTGCGGGCATGATTCGATCAACGCGGCGATCGTCGAGGCGTGCTGGGAGATGAATATCGAGCCGCACAAGGTGGCGAAGCTTTCGGGTATTGGCTGCTCTTCGAAATCACCGGCTTATTTTTTGTCGAATTCGCACGGGTTTAATTCGGTGCACGGGCGTATGCCTTCGGTGGCAACGGGTGCAAATCTCGCGAATCGTGACCTTATTTATTTTGGCGTTTCAGGAGACGGCGATACGGCTTCGATCGGGATGGGGCAGTTTGTCCACGTTGTCCGGCGAAACCTTAACATGGTCTAGCTCGTGATGAACAACGGCTGCTACGGCCTGACCAAGGGACAGGATTCAGCGACAGCAGACGCTGGTTCAAAGAGCAAAGCGGGTTCGGTGAATTTGTTTGAAGCCATTGATCTGGCGAGCCTCGCCATCGAGCTTGGAGCGACATTTGTTGGTCAGAGTTTTTCGGGCGATAAGGAACAACTCACGCCTTTACTCAAGGCCGCGATGAAACATAAAGGTTTCGCTTTTCTGAATGTGATCTCGCCTTGCGTTACGTTCAACAACAACTCAGGCTCGACAAAATCTTACGACTATGTCCGCGATCACGTTGAGGCAACGGCGACTATGGATTTTGTCCCGCTGATGCGTGAGATCACCGCATCATATGAAGCTGGTGATGTTTCTGACATCACTATGCACGACGGTTCGGAGATACGGCTGCACAAATTGCAAAAAGATTGGGATCCGAAGGAACGTTTCTCAGCGATAAATGCGATGCAGCGTGCCAAACAAAAAGGTGAAATTCTCACCGGCTTACTCTATATCGATGAAAATTCTACTGACCTTCACGACATGCTCAACACGAGCGAAACCGCTTTGAATTCGCTTGCTAAAGACGCCCTTTGTCCCGGAGCAGACGTGTTAGCTAAACTCAATTCTTCTCTACGTTAGAAAAAGAGTTAGCCGCGAATGCATGAATTAAGAAACTGTTCTTATTCGTGCATTCGCGGCTAAAAATCCTATAGGAACAATTAAACTGACGGCTTTTTGAGGATGTCAGCCAAGGCCCGCATTCTCGAAGCATCGTCTGAATTCTTCGCCGTCATGGCGTCCTTTTCGATCGACTTGCCAAAGTCTTTTAGCTTTCCGGCCTTCTTCTCGGTCTCGGCCTTTTGAATCGCCTGTCGAAGCGAAGTGATCTGGTCGGCACTCATTGCCTGCGAACGTTCCAATTGATCGATGTACGCCTTTGCAACAACCAGCTTTCGAGGCCAGTCGATCTTCTGCTGGTTCTGCACATTCAGTTCGGATACTCGAACAGTTTTCGCGGCGTCGATCTCGTTTTGAGTAAGATTTTTGGTTGGGGTCAGTTCAAAAATGTCGAGGCCGCGGGCGATCTCGGATGAGTAGATGTGGCCGTTATACCAGTAGGCCGACCAGGAGCCGGCCAAGACCAGCATTTTGGGATCGATCGGGCCACGGTCGAAGTAGCCAATCTCCATTGGATGGGCAGCATCGGTGAAGTCCATTACCGAGATGCCGCCTTGATACCAGGCCTGAACTTTGATGTCGCGGCCAGGAACAGGGACAAGCGAGCCATTGTGGGCGACACAGTTTTCGCTGTCGCCTTGTGCCGCAGGCATTTTATAATAGCTTGCAAAACTCAACTTGTTATCTTTCAAGTTGAAGATAGCATCGGCGCCCCATACGTTCGGGTCGTTTTCGCGGCAGCGAGCGCCCATGCCCCCACCCCATTCGTCAGTGAAAACGACCTTCTTGCCGTCATTGGAAAACGCTGCCGAGTGCCAATAGGAATAGTTTTTGTCATTCACCGCGTCGATGCGTTTTGGATTAGCCGGATCTTTGATGTCAAGCAAAATTCCATTTCCGGCACATGCTCCGGCAGCGAGACCGAGTGCCGAATACACGGTAATGTCATGGCACTGATCTGTCGCCTGAGATTTTCCGTCGCCATCGTGCGAACCGCCGTCGGTAAGTGCATTTATCTTGCCTGTTTTTTCATCGGAAAAAATACGAGGCCGCGCGACGATCTTTGCATTCTGCGGCGCTGCCAGCGGCACTTTTATGATGTCGATACGAAAACGCGCAGTGTTCGGATCTGTGTCTGGCGAGCCGTCTGAACATCCGGCAAGCTCTTCGCCTTGGCGGACATACGAGGCTCCCGAAATATAGATGTAAACATTGTCCTTGTCATTCTGAGGAACCACGAGCGTATGCGTGTGCGATCCTCGACAAGATTGCACAGCTCCGACTTGTTTCGGATTAGAAATGTCGCTGATATCAAATATGCGTATTCCGCGGAAGCGGTCTTTTTCCGCAGCGGGCAGATGCCTCTGATTCTCCTGACCCGGAGCAGACGGCGGTGGCGGCGCAAAACCCTGCGCTCCGCAGTCCAATCGGCCGTTCTGCGCCTCGACCGACATAAACATAAGATTTTTGTAAACGGAAGGGTCTCCTTGACCGCCAGGACACACCATCGAGGTCAGCAATTTCGCCTTAGCTGAATCCGAGATGTCGTAAATATTTATACCGTAAAAGTTGCCGAGAAATAGATGGTTTCCCTGAAACGCCATGTCGGAATTTGCAAAAGCAAGCCCGGCAAAGGCCATCTTTATCTGCGGCGGAATCTGAGCTCCGGGCGGGACGCCCTGTGCAGCCAATGCTTTTTGGACCTTGGGCCCGTTAGGATCGACGCCGAGATCGAATGCCTCAGGCTTTCTTAAAAGTGCAATGTGCCTGATGCCCAAAGCCGCTTCGCCGGCATCCCAAACACCGGCCGATAATTTGAACCGTGGATCAGATGTGTCCGCGCCGGTCATGCCGGCGGGAAGTTTCGGCGGCGTCTCGAGAGCCTGTTGCGCCAAGGACAATACCGCGAACCATGAACATAAGACGAGGGAAGTCGTAAGTAAATAAAAAGTAATTTTGCGTATTCGGGTCATGATTTCTCCTTTACAAGTTTCTTGTCAAGCATTTCCTGCATTATCCTGATCTCAGCGCGCTGGCCGGTATCTACATCGGTCGTAAAGCTAAAAAGTTCGGCGTCTTGTCCGGCTCCGGCGGTATCAAAAAGTTCCTTTACCATTGTAAGAGCACCACCATGGTGCTGTATCATTCCAGTCAAAAAGAGACGGTCAAATTCAGTACCTTTTGCTTTTCTCAAAGCCTCTATTTGTTTTTCAGTAAGCATTCCTGGCATGAGCATATTATGATGGCTCGACATGTCCATCCCAGGCATATGATGCATGCCTGACATATCAGACATAGGCATCGAAGCAGATTCACCTCGAACGATTAGCCAGCGTTCCATGAATCTCATTTCGTCACCTTGCGAATGACTGATGCGTGCGCCGAGAAGGCGAAGATCTTTATTCACGGTGCGTTTATCCATAAGATCAACCATCTCAACCGCCTGAGCGTGATGCATTATCATGCCTTGCATAAACTCCACATCTTTCTTTGAACTGGGCGGAAGTTTTGCCCTTGTAGAAGGCGGCAGTATTTTAGTCGGTTGCCCCGGCGCACCGGGCTGAACAATAACAGGTGATTTTGTTGAATCATTTTGCTGCCCGTTGGTTGGAATAACGAAGAAGCAGCAGGTGAAGGCCATTAATATTACAATGGCCCAAAAAGAAAACGTTTGTATCTGGTTTGATCGATGGCTCATTTTTGATAATACAACTTTACAATACGATATTTGATCGAAAAAGTTTAGGCGTCACTCGCTTCATAAAGTTTCGGTAGTGCTACTGCATAATGTGACGCAAAATTTGCGTCCCGGAATTGAAAATCAACGCTGGGAAAAATCCTACTTTTTCCTGCCAGTATCGGAATATTTCCTACTTATTCCGACCATGAAACAGCATTAAAACGTCTAACTTATTGCATATGCGTGGTTTAACTAATTTGACGACCAATGTAGCAAACATTATCGCAGATTACAAAATATACGATCTATGCAACGTGACGCATGAAGCCAAATTGTAAAGAGATGCTCGATCTCTGATATGATTGTGAAAATCTGCGGCGCTTTCTTTTTAAGTTTAGAGTTTTTTGTGTAAGTTGGCGTATTTGGCACAACGAGTACACAAACTCCGGAAAAAGATAGAAGTCACAAATTTACAAGAGAACTTAGACCTCAACGAAAAGGCATCCGCTATAAACCGATTAACTAGTACTATCTCTCATATACCGTAATCACTCCAACTGCCGGTATGGACGCGGACAATACTTGTCCGCTGCTTATCGAGACGTCGGCGCGGTCAATATTGTACTGATTGTCAGTCGTGTATTTGATGCCGTATAATCCGCCAGGCAGTCCCTGAATATTGAAAGTTCCGCCGCCTCCGGATTTTACGACGACCACATATTTTCCGTTCGTGTTCACAAAGGCCAGCGGGTCGAAGTTGTTATTAACCGTCAACGCTTCGATCCTTTGGGCTCCCGCTCGTATGAATTTGAAATACTGACGCAGGAACTTTGTCTTGCTTGCCATCATGACCACCGGCGAAGAGACGTTCGTGTCGTCGATTACATAATACCGGTCGCCGTTCTCCTCCGCTCCCCAGCTCGTTGGCCCAGCCAGACAAAATTGCTGCCAGGACGAGTTGCGGCCGAGTTTTAGGTCCGAGTGAATAGTGTTGTAATCTGCCCCGATCCATTCCAGCATTCCCGTTTGCTTGTTATAGAGAGCAGCACGATTAGCAATTTCCGCCAGCGTCGAGCTTGAAGCACCGGCATAGCGATGATAAGAAAACTCGCCGACATATTGCATCGCACCTGACGTTGCGGCGATGCGGTCTATGTAGGCCGGAGCATTTGCTGCATCGGTTGTGGACGGAGCTGTGAAATTCGGTGAGAACCCGTTAGATGCCAGCCGATCTCCTGCCGACTTAATAGCGTTTGCTGTTTGTGAAGATGACCAGCTTGCCGACGAAGTGTCAGGCTCGAGAATAACTTCCCACGAGTCAGGCACAAACCCGAACGCATTTTGCATATGCTGGTAGGCCGCTAAAACAAATTCGGCGTATTCCGCACTGCTGTTCTTATGTTCGAACGACGACGATCCGAAATCTACATAGTTGACGTTGACCCAGAGCAATTCGCCCCGAGCCTGCAGGCGTTGCCGCATCGGAAGCACGACCTCATTGATCGTTGCGTCCAATGACGACCATTGAAAACCGCTCGGGTTTACAACACTTGCATTGCTGTTGTCGTTGATTATTTCGTAACGCTTATTATTATAATCAGTTTCCGAGATCTGTCCCGCCTGCCATTGCGTAAAGTAATCCGTCGGATTCTCGATCCCGCTTTTGATCTCCAACCGAACACGATTTAGCCCCAGATCGTTCACGGCCTGATCCAGCAGCGGATTTTTGTAATTGTTCCATGCAGGTGAATAGAATTGGGCGGCCTCGGCGACAGCTTCCCAGCCACGCATCGTCTGATACAAGGTCGAAGGATCCAGCGAAATGGTGCTTCCAGCCGGCGTTGAAACAGGCGTCGCCGTCAGCGTAGCGGTAGGTGTTGCCGTCGAGGTTCGGGTCGGTGTATTCGTGGGCGTATTAGTTTGTATGGCTGTCGGGGTTCGCGTCTGCGAATTCGTCGGCGTATTCGTCGGCGTCGGAGTGAATGTCTCAGTTGCCGTCGGCGTAGCGGCGGCGTCATCTGCGACAAGTGTCGCTCCCTGTAAAGTCACGTTGCCCCATTGATTAGAGACCGTCTCGACGGTCCACTTGACCGTCAGCGTTTGTCCGGCAAAAGCAGCCCTGTAGTTTAGCGTGTAAACTGCATTGCTCGAATTGGAGCTCGAAACCGACGTATCGACGTAGACCGGAGCACTCCCGTCACTCATGCTCGCCTCGAATAGTCCGCCTGCTGCCCACAATCCGACATACATCTTTAATGTCCGCGCCGCCGTGTCGGCAGGCACGGTTACCTGGAATCCGTTGTTCAGTCCTATGACATAGACACCCGTCGCTGTGTTGGTGGCCGAAGCGGTCGGCGTTCCTCCACTCCAGCTATAGAAGTTCGTATTGGTATACCGCTCGATCGCTCCCGTGCCCAAAACAGTGTAGTTGCCGATCTGCTGAGTGACACCATTCTTGTGATTAAAACTCGTGGAAGTACTCAGTCCCCAGTGTCCCCAATCGGTTGTCCCTTCCGCCGACAGATCAACATTCGCCGGCGTAACTGCCTCGCTCCCTGAAAGTGATCCCTGCTCCGTAGTTGGAGTCGGCGTGTCCGTAGGCGTATGTGTCGGTGTCGCCGTCGGTGTATCTGTCCTGGGATTCGACGGAATCGCCGTCGGAGTATTAGTTGGTGTGGCCGTCGGGGTTCGCGTCAGCGTATTGGTCGGCGTATTCGTAGGTGCATTGGTTGGTGTATTCGTTGGAGTATTCGTCGGCGTCGGAGTGAATGTCTCAGTTGCCGTCGCCGTCGGCGTAGCGGCGGCGTCATCTGCGACAAGTGTCGCTCCCTGTAAAGTCACATTGCCCCATTGATTAGAGACCGTGTCGACGGTCCACTTGATGGTCAGCGTTTGTCCGGCAGAAGCAGCCCTGTAGTTGAGTGTGTAAACTGCGTTGATGGAACTGGAACTCGAAAGCGATGTATCGACATAGACCGGAGCGCTGCCGTCACTAAAGCTTGCCTCGAATCTTCCGCCTGCTTCCCACAATCCGACATACACCTTTAATGTCCGCATCGTCCTGTCAACAGGTGCCTTTAGCTGAAATCCGTTGTTAAGTCCTATAAGGTAAACACCGCTCGACGTATAATTAACCGAAGCCGTCGGCGTCCCGTCATCCCAGGTAAAGGAGATCGGACTGCGCGAATATCGCTGGATGGCTCCCGTTCCTAGAACAGTGTAATCAGTTATCTGCTGGGCAATACCATTCTTGTGATCGAAATCACCGGCGGAATTTAATCCCCAATGTGCCCAGTCCGCTGTTCCTTCCGCCGATAGATTCACATTGGGCTGGGGCAGTTCCCATCTCGCCGAAAGTGATTCCTGGCCGCGGGTTGTCGTTGCCGTTAATATGTTGAAAACCACCACCAGTGCGATCATCAGAGCGCTGTTAAAAAAGTAAGGGATATTTGATCGAGCCGCTTTAGACACACGAATATCTAAGAAACTATGTAAAAAGTTCATATAAATTCTCTAAAATAATTTTTTACCGAAGAGGGTTCCGGGTAGGTGATCACAGTAGCTGATCATGACCGCAGGGTGATGGCGTCTTCAATTCGTTTGGTTCGATTGTTAGATAGCAATTTGAGTTGTCTACAAAATCAAGCGTCGCCAATTAGGCGAGTCGTTCCCAAGCGAAAGCTCACCAGAACGATCTTTCAATCGTTTGGCTAAGAGTTTCTGTATTTATTGGTAATTAGTTGGTTGGATTGGAGGCGGCGATCGGAATCGAACCGATGAATAAAGGTTTTGCAGACCTCTGCCTTACCACTTGGCTACGCCGCCTTTTGAAAAGAAGAAGGCAGTTGGCAGTAGCAGTTGGCAGTCAAAAAATCTTACTGCCTAGTGCCTACTGCAACTGCCTACTCCTAAAGACTGGAGCGGGAGACGAGA
>JANMDA010000072.1:0-4181 GCA_031376085.1 Chloracidobacterium sp. | reverse complement strand
AGCTTCAGCTAGCAAAGATCGCGCGTTTCATTTATTATTTTCTTTTAAATACTTGTAAGGTAAGGAACTAACCGAGTTGAAACCCACTGACATAAAAGATCCGGAATATTTTCACAAGGTCGTGGACTGCCAGTACGCCTGTCCCGCGCACACGCCCGTGCCGGAGTACATTCGCCTGATCGCCGAAGGCAAATATACCGAGGCGTACATGATCAACTGGGATTCGAATGTGTTTCCCGGCATTTTGGGCCGCACATGCGACCGGCCGTGTGAGCCGGCTTGCCGACGCGGACGTATTGACGAAGAGCCTGTCGCGATCTGCCGTCTCAAGCGCGTCGCTGCCGACAATAAGGACGAAGTCAAACATTTGATGCCGCAGGCGCCGTTCAAACCGAACGGTAAAAAGGTCGCGCTGATCGGTGCCGGGCCTGCGTCGTTGACGGTCGCTCGCGATCTTGCTCCGCTTGGTTACGAGATTCATTTATTTGACGAGCAGATCAAGGGCGGCGGCTTTATGCGTTCGCAGATACCGGCGTTTCGTCTGCCGGAAAGAGTGCTTGAGGAGGAAGTTGATTACATTCTTGATCTCGGGATTCATACGCACTTCAAACATTATGTTGATTCGCTGAAAGGAGTGCTTGAGCAGGATTACGACGCCGTTTTTGTCGGAACGGGTGCTCCGCGCGGCCGCGACTTGCCCGATTTGCCGGGACGGCAAGAAGGCGATGCGAATATTCATATCGGTATCAATTGGCTCGGCAGCGTTGCATTTGAACACACAGAAAAGATCGGCAAACGAGTGATCGTTCTCGGCGGCGGCAACACTGCGATGGATTGCTGCCGCACGGCGCGTCGTTTGGGCGGCGAGGACGTAAAGGTAATTGTGCGTTCGCCATTCGCCTCGATGAAAGCCTCGCCCTGGGAAAAAGAAGACGCACAGCACGAAGATATTCCTATCATCGACAACCATGTGCCAAAGTCATTTGTTATCGAAAACGGCAAACTCGCCGGGATGACATTTGAAAAGGTCGAGGCCAAGTATGACGAAAATGGCAAGCGATCGCTGGTTCCGACGGGAGAGGAAGATGTCTTTTTCCCGGCGGATGATGTTCTTATTGCCGTCGGTCAGGAAAATTCTTTCCCTTGGATCGAGCGCGACATCGGGCTAGATTTCGACAAATGGGAAATGCCGGTTGTTGATAAAACCACTTACCAATCGACACATCCGAAAGTATTCTTTGGCGGTGACGCGGCGTTCGGCCCTGAGAACGTGATTACCGCCGTCGCTCACGGACATCAGGCTGCGGTCTCGATCGACCTGCTTTGCAGCGGCAAAGATCTGCTGACCGAACGGCTTCATCCGATGGTGAATCTCGTCTCACAAAAGATGGGCATTCACGAATGGGCCTACGACAGCGAGATCGACGAATACGACCGCCTCGTCGTGCCGCAGGCTCCGAAGACGAAGACGCTCGTCAACCGCAAGCAAGAGGTCGAGATGGGCTTTGACCGGCTCGCGGGTTTTAAAGAGGCTGAGCGGTGCCTGAACTGCGACGTGCAAACGGTCTTTGACGCGCCCAAATGCATCGAGTGCGACGCCTGCGTCGATATCTGCCCGACGGCATGCATCACGTTCATTGCCAACGAGGAAGAACCCGATTTGCGGCAGCATTTAAAGGTGCCCGCGCTCAACCTGACACAAGATGTGTACGTCGCCGACGGCCTCAAGACGGGCCGCATTATGGCAAAGGACGAGGACGACTGCCTCCACTGCGGCCTCTGCGCCGAACGCTGCCCCACCGCTGCCTGGGATATGCAAAAATTCTGGTACAACGTCACCAAAGCCGGCGAGGTCAAGTACGGTAACTTGGTGCAAATAGGACGGAATAGTACTCCGGCCTAAGGCCAAACGAAAGAGTTTTGGGGATGAGTTTTGCGGGGTTTATCGGCATTATGTGGCGAAGGCCGAGAAGAATGGACGGAGTAGGGAAGAGGTTGACGATGTTGTTCGCTGGCTGACTGAACATTTGCAAAGGGCTATCCGAATTCTTAGCCATGCTTAGCGTATTCAAAAAATGACGAATCTTAAGAAATATAGATTTGAGTACGCGCTCGTGATCGGTGCGATGGTTGCGAGCTCTGGCGGCTTTTGGAATATCTTTTTCGGTCCCGAGGCAAAACCTAGTCCGTACCATTTTTTCCACGTAATAACAGTCTTTGTCTGGCTAATTTTGCTGCTCCTTCAACTCAACCTCATCGGAAAAAAAGGCTTCCTGACTCATAAAAGGATTGGGCTCTTGATCTTATTCTTTGGGCCTTTGTTCGTGGCGACTACGGCGGTAATGACAATTCATTCCGCGAATAAGGGAGTGATCTCTGGTAAAGGCGACCCTTTGTTTGTGCAAAATGTGATGGGCACGTTTGAAGTGGCGGTCTTGATCCTGCTTGCTTTTGTGGTTAAGAAAAGAAGGGCTTTGCATGGAGCGTTTCTCTTGAGCACGGTGCTGGCATTCACGGGGGTCGCTCTGTTTTTCTTGCTTCTCGCGTTTGTTCCTCAGTTCAAGATCGAAGGCCCGGAAACCTTTTACCGATTTGCATATGCCGCGATAACGGGTCTCGTTATTCGCCTTATTATCGGGATACTCTTTTTTCTCAAAGATCGGAGGAATAATTGGCCACTGCTGGTAACCGGTATAATGCCGGCATCTAGTATCCTGGTCGGTGCAATTCTCGAGAGCTACGAGCTTATAGATCCGTCAACCGCCTTCGTGGGCTCATTCAATGAAATTATCATTTTTGGCGGAAGCTTTGTGATCATGCTCGTTCTATTGCTGTCAACGGGAATTCTGGCTACGAAGAAAGCCGTAATGCACGTCGAAAACATCGAAGACCCTGTAATGTAAAAGATCCGCTGGCTTGATAAATTAATCGACGAAACTAGCCAAGGGCAAAAAAATGGAAAATATACTGAGAACGTCGGATTAACGATATAATAGAAAGCGAATGCAAGAGAGTAAGATAAATGATTTCGTAGTTAGGTTCGCGAACGTCAATGGCACTGGGTCGGCGTCGGCTAATGCGCTGTTTACCAAGGCGGTGTTTCGGATGGGTGTGCCGGTTACGCCGAAGAATATTTTTCCGTCGAACATTCAGGGTCTGCCGACATGGTACGAGGTGCGTGTCTCGGAAAAGGGCCATCTCGGCCGACGGGAAGGCGTCGATCTGATGATCGCGGTCAATCCGCAATCGATGAAGAAGGATTACGCCGATGTCCGCGAAGGCGGTTATTTCCTTTACGATTCGTCAAAGCCGCTGCCGCCTTCGTATCAGCGTGCCGACATCACGAATATCGGCATTCCGTTGATGAACCTTGTCAATGTTGCGTTCAGCGACCCGCGTCAGAGGATGCTATTTAAGAATATCGTTTACATTGGCGCTCTGTCTGTTCTCTTTGGGATGGACTTCAAGGTGCTCGAGGGGCTTATTCAGGACCAGTTCAAAGGCAAAGAAAAATTGATCGAACCGAATTACAAAGCATTGCAGCTCGGTGTCGACTGGGTGCGTGACAATTTTGATGAGCCATTCGATCTGAAGCTTGAAACTCGCGACCTGCTCGGCGACAAGATACTTTTCAGCGGCAACTCGGCATGTGGGCTCGGAGCGATATACGCTGGAGCGACGGTCGCAGCTTGGTACCCGATCACGCCTTCGACATCGGTCGTTGATGCCTTTGCCAAGTACGCCGCAAAGTATCGCGTCGATACTGAAACGGGCAAAAACAACTACGCGATCGTCCAGGCCGAGGACGAACTCGCCGCGATCGGCATGGTCATGGGAGCCTCATGGAACGGCGCGCGTGCTTTTACGGCAACGAGCGGCCCGGGCGTTTCGCTAATGAACGAGTTTTTGGGTTTAGGCTACTTCGCAGAAGTGCCGACGGTGTTAATCGACGTTCAGCGCACCGGCCCATCGACCGGAATGCCGACCCGCACGCAGCAATCTGACATTCTCGAAGCCGCCTACGCATCGCACGGCGACACGAAACATGTGCTGCTGTTCCCGGCTTCGCCCAAGGAATGTTTCGAACTTACGGCGGAATCCTTCGATCTCGCCGAGCAATTGCAGACGCCGGTGATCGTAATGACCGACCTCGACCTCGGAATGAACGACCACGTATCCAG
>JANMDA010000057.1:0-4835 GCA_031376085.1 Chloracidobacterium sp. | reverse complement strand
GTCTCTGACGTTACTCCAGCGATCTCGCGAAGGTCCGCTCCCGATGCAAAAACATCATCGGTTCCCGTAAAAACCACAACATCTATCTCAGTGTTCGACTGACAGCTATCAACGATCTCATCAAGCTGCTCCAGAACCTCGACCGACAAAGGATTGCGAATCTCGGGCCGAGTAAATCGCACAACCACTCGCCTCTGATAATATTCCACAAAAACCGCATCAGACATTTTCTTTAATCTCTGTGTCCTCAGTGCCTCTGTGGTGAATTCTTAAAAAAATACCGCCCAAGTCGCAAAATCATCCGAGTAGTTCTCAAAATGATGAAGTACTTTGGCCGGAACAAAGAAAACATCACCAGGCTCAAATGCGTTAGCCGAATCATCAATAATCAGCGTACCAGTTCCGCGAACGATAAAATAAAACTCATCTTCATCGTGAAAGGTCTGGTAATCGTTGTCCTTTGGAGCAAAAAATACCAGCGTAACGTCACCCTTGTTAAAAGGCTCGACGTCCCAAACGCCCTCCTTCCATTTTTCGTTTGCTGCAAGCGGCAATTTTGAAAGAAATTCATCGACTGTAAACTTCATTGGTTTTTCCCAAGCTTGGCGTAGCACTTTTCAGTTAGTTTCGTCAGGCGTTCGCCCTCGTACTTGTCGCCAGGCAAGCCCGGCGTCGCGAGAAGCTGCCCGCATTTGTAAGGACGGGCCTCGATCTTTGCCTGGATCGTGTTATTGATCTCGTGCGTCAAGATCTGCGCCGCCCAGCTCTTAAAACCCTGATTCGGCGTGTTTACATACCACCACATATCGACCGGAACCGTCGCATACGGACGAGGCTTGCCGCCCTTAACCAGTCCAAAAGTAATCGGTAGGGCCGAGCCTGCCTGCACCGGTTTTTTGCCCTTGAGTTTGTAAAGAAACAGGTACGACGTGCTGACCGGCAAAGCATTGATAGCCGCTGTTGGAAGATTCCAGCCCATCATTGCATAAGCCGTGTCGTCAGGTATCTTGTCTTTATTTTTGTCCGGGCCGATCCGGTAAGGCGTGTAGCCGTGTTTAGCGGACGACTTAAAGTAATTAACGGTAAAAACAAACTGCGAATGTGCCTCAATAAATGCGACGGCTTCTTTAACTGGAATTTCAGCTTGATTAACCTGATCGGCACCGTCCATCAGCACAACGGTCAATGTCCAAGGGATCTTCCCATCGTTAAACTGAGATGAAGACGGAGCCTGAGCGTAAGAGCCAACCGAAACGAAAACAAATATTAAGACGATCAAATAAAATTTCATACTCACAAAAGAATAGCGAAAAATGCCCAAGCCCGCACGTTAGTAAGGGCGGAACACTCTATTCAAAGCTATGGCGAGACTTTCATCGGACACACAATCTGATATAACATTCCTATCAACAAACATATGATAAACGGACCCGCAAGATTTAACCTCTACCTCGACCAAATCGAAAAGCTCTTAACCGAAGCCGGCAAACAACCCGACGCGGCACTCTACCTTTATCAAAACGGTGCCCGCACGCCGCTTTTCATGCTCGAAGGCCTTGCCAAACTTTACAGCGGCCTTCACAACAAAAAGAGATTCGAGAAGATCGAAGAGTACTTCAAACTGCTCGAAGACGGCATCGGAGCGATCGATTACTACGACGGATTTGCCAGGCAGTTTGCCGCAGACAAAAAGGTGCATGCGAAGAACGCAAAATTTGCCGAGGTAAAAGCACAGGAAAAAGCCGCGTCGCTCAACAAATTACTAAAAGAAAAGAACTGGATCGGCAAAAACGCTGACCGCCTCAGCAAGATAAAAGATAAGCTCCGCGAAGCCGACTGGCTCGAAGACAAGGCCGAAATGAAGGCCATCGAATCGTATTATCAAAGATCGATCGAGAAGATCAACACCTTTGCAAAGACTTACGAATCAGGTTTCACCGATCTCGAATCCCAGATCCACGAGCTTCGCCGTAAAATCCGCTGGCTCAGCATTTACCCGCAGGCACTTCAGGGATGTGTTCAACTTACTACAACGTCCTCGCGTGACAAAAACGTCAAAAAATACCTGACGCCCGACGTCATCAATTCGCCGTTCAACAAACTGCCCGCCGCTAGCTCAAATCGTTATGTGCTGACGTTCAACCGCGACTATTTCCTCGCACTCAGCTGGATGATCTCTGAGTTCGGCAAGCTCAAAGATCAGGGACTGCGATTCTGCGTCCTCAACGAAGCCGGAGCTGTTTCAAATAACGACGCCGCCAGCGAAGCCGCGATCCTCTCAAGGGCGTCCGAAATCACCCGCACATACTTCGCGGAAAAGAATCTCGACAAAATGATCGCGGGTATGGCAAAAATCTAAAATTTTCGTGGGAGTTGCAAAAAACTCGGCAACGTTCGTCACGCGGCAAATTCATCGCGTCACCAGAAATACAAAGGGGGAAATTATCTTGGCTATAAACGAGGCTATCAACCCGGTATGAACATATAATGTAAAATACCCGAAACCTTGACGGATTTTCCCTCAAGCGTAGTAGGAGCAAATCTTGCACCACATGCAGCCTCACGACTTGCGTATTGGAGTCGCGGCGGACCATCAATGGCACCCGCACGCAGCACTTTTCCCTGTTCGTCGAGTATGACTTGTATGGAAACCTTTCCTCCATCGCGATGAGCTTTTGCTTCCGCGGGATAATTGGGCTTCGGAAGAGAGACGGCCTTGCCATTGATTATTCCGGCGTTGATCATCTCCGCAATAGGCTTTCCTTTAATAAGATCAATTTCGACGGGCTTTGGATCGAGTTTTGGATTCTTGAGGTAAAATCCCAGCCCAATATCTTTGTCTACCAACTTGCCTTCTTTAAGAGCCGCAGAGAATTTCAGCTCCAGCATTTTTTCTGAAAGGTCTGAGAAAAGCTCATCAAGCTCCTTGCGCGGCGTTGTTGAACATGGCCACATAGGACCCGCCGCTACGCTCGCCTTTGTCGGTTTACCCGTCTTGTCAACATGGATCGCCATAACGACTTTTCCGTCAATCTCTGCGTCAATCGCCGACTGCGGCATCTTGTAGGTCGCCGTTCCCTGCAATACGGGATCGGCGTCTGCAAGCGGTGTTTGAGGTATTCCGCTAACGGTAGAGATCGTTATAAAGGCCAATATAACGATTGAATATTTCATAAAATCACCATATACACATTGACTCAAGGCGCGTCTTAAAACAATATCGACGGCAGGAAAGCTCCGCGCGGTTCCTGATAGACGCCTCGGCTCATCAGGTTGAGCGGCATGACGATGCGGAGGCCGTTGTCGAAGCACCAGCGCATGAGGTCGCTGTTGCGAGTCGGCAGCAGGAAACCGTTTCCGGCAATAACTTCGGCTTCGGCGATCAGCGCTTTGAGATCCTCGTTCGACTCTCCGACGGTGTGGCCGAAAAATCCTAACACTGTGGTGTATCCCGTGATTCGGCCGTCGTGCTCGACCACTTTCGCAGTGCCTTGCTCAATCGCACCGGCGGCTTCGTTGCGGCGCGAGATGCCGTGAACGCGGCGGCATACGGCTTCGACGCCGTCGAGGTCTTCGGTAGTCATCGGACGCACATTGTAGCCTTCGATCCGGACACCGATTCCCGGACCCTGGATCAGCGAAAGCGGCTCGACCGTGTCGAACCTGAGCTTTGTGTACAGCGACAGCGAGCGGTTGTGATATGCCGCCTGCACGAGTCGGATCGACGGCGCGCCTTTTTCATCGCCGCGACGGATCACGTCATTCATCAACGATTTGCCGATCGAAGAATTCTGCATCGTCGGGTCAACCGTTATCGGCCCGACGCCTACGACAGCATCCATTTCCCAAAGGAAGTTGCTGCCGACGATCTTTCCGTCGGCGTCCTCGGCGACCACACCATAAGCAAAAGGCACGGATGTCACCATCGCCATCAGCCCGACGGCCGGCTCGACCGACGGGAAATCCGGCGGGAAGCCGTGCGCTTCGGAAATCGTCTTAAAGGCTTCATAACAGATCTCGCCAAGCCTCTGTGCGTCTTCCGGGCACGGCTGACGCAGCGTGAAATCGTTCGTCTCTTTGGCAGATGCTGTAGTCATGTTTTCACCTCGTGTTTGTTTTTTCGATATATTACTGCGCGTCATTTGCTGAGGCAAGTTGGGAGCAGAACTTTGTTCGGCAGTTTCCATTAGGTGTTTTAGGCTTAAGATGGTACTATTCAAATCGTTAACACCTTCTCTCGCGTCACATGACGCGCTTCGCCTTAACGGTTTACGGATAAGTCTTGAGAGCAGGCCCTTATTAGAATAGGAAGTAGCTCTCAGCGTTTTTTGAGTGCGCACAGGCTGTATCAGCCATTCGCATCGCGCTTCTGTAGAAAATCCCCGTTCAGCGTGGGAAGGAAAATAAAATGAAACTTTACGTAGGAAACTTATCTTTTAACACATCGAATCAAGACCTTTTGGAACTTTTTGGCGGCGTCGGCCCGGTTGCATCGGCAAACATTATCGAAGATCGTGAAACAGGCCGCTCGCGCGGTTTTGGTTTCGTCGAAATGGAAAATCAATCTGATGGCGAAACAGCCATCTCACAGCTCAACGGCAAAGAGGTCGATGGCCGCGAGCTCAAAGTCAACGAAGCAAAACCGCAAAGCAGCGGTGGCGGCGGTGGTGGTGGCGGTCGCGGCGGTAATCGCGGCGGCGGAGGCGGTGGACGCGGCGGCTACGGCGGAGGCGGTGGTGGTGGTGGTTACGGCGGCCGAAGCTACTAATCACCTTTATGATTTTTTAATCAGAAAGCCCGCTGGCAGTTATCTGTCAGTGGGCTTTTTTTGTGTT
>JANMDA010000053.1:0-1568 GCA_031376085.1 Chloracidobacterium sp. | reverse complement strand
CTGTTTGCAGCCAGAAGGAACCAGGCTTTCGCTCGACATTCCTGACCCACCATTGGACATTTTCAAGATGGTTTGCAATTTCCTGCGCGCAGTCAAATTCTTCGCCGGAGCTTTTTAGGTTACCGATTACTGGAAAGAAATGCCGCTTTAGTTTGAAGACGCCGGAATATGGAAAATCGTAAGCATATCGGCCTTGCTCGAATACAATGTTAAATTCATCGCGGACTTCGAATCGCGATTCGTCGGCGAATAGCCCGTCGAAGACCCGCTGCTTTGCCTGCACCAATCCGTCCGCAAGTTTTCGCTCAATGGCACCTCTGAGCCTGAATTTTCTGTAAGCAAGTTCCTCCACCGACAAGGAGCGTTGCTCGATCAGGTAATTTACCGATTCGTTGATCCACGCCACCTTTTGATCGCGGTCGGCATAGACAAACGGAATATTTCGGTCCAGCCAATAAACGAGATCAGTAATTTCCCAACCTTTTTCCAGATCGAAAAGAGCCAGTTCGCTGTCGAGTTTGTCGTAAACATCGCATTGCACTTTCTCCAGTTGCGAGATCGTCAAACTAGCCCGCCGCATCGCTTCCTCATCATGGGCGAAGTCCTTCTCAGAAAGTTTTGCGTCAAAGTCCGAGATTTCCCAATCAGCGTCGAGCAATGGCGTTTCATCAAACAATTCAAATTGCTTTACCTGTCTAAAGCTAAGCAGCGGGACCTTTGCCGATTCACCTTTTTCGGCTGGCGTCTTTTCACGCGTGGTAGCCGCGATAGACGCCGTGTCCATTCTTTCCCGGACTGTTTTCGAAGCCTCCGGCGAAGTAAACGTCGCGGCTATTTGTTGAATTTCTTTAGGACTAACTCCGTCCTTAACGGTTAGTGTGCTCGTTTCGGGAGATACTTCGATACGCTCACGCAACGCTTTTGGCAAAGTTTGAATAGCGGCATTGTCCGGAAGAACGACCGAGCTACCTGCCTCAGGCAGTGGAATTGTAAGATCCTCCTTCATCGGGAACAGCGACAGATTATCGTCCGCGTTCTCCGGCGTGTATATCAGATCTTTTGTCGCCAGCCGTTCAAAACCACTCTGGACAAGTCCATCGCGAAGACTGTTAACCGTTTCGGCTAGCTGGTCAGAAACAACATATGCGTAGCTGCGATTAAGAGCTTCTTTTTGTTTGCGTTTAACATGCGGCATTCGCAAGACGCGACCGAGAACCTGTTCAACGGCTGTGGCCGAGGTCGTGTTTCTGAATGAGAAAAGGACATATGCAAACGGACAATCCCAGCCTTCGCGAAGTTTATCGACAGTGATCACAAACTGCGGAAAATCCGGGTCACCGAGTCTTTTCCCTTCGAGTTCCTTTTGGTCACGATATTCGATAGCGATCGATTCGGATGGAATGTTGAAATCATTGACCAAAATTTCCTTCACAACAGGCGGAGTAAATCTCTCATGTCCGGCCTGCGCGCTTTCGCCTTGGATAAGCATTACGACCGGATTGATCTCTTCGCCGGTAAGCTTTCGCTCTTCTTCGGCTTCCCGTTCTAATTCCCGAACACGATTGATA
>JANMDA010000014.1:0-7126 GCA_031376085.1 Chloracidobacterium sp. | reverse complement strand
CGACCTTCGAGCCTTTACATCCCCTTCAACTTCGACGAATCCGGGACTCGACCAGCTATTTGGCGGACCCGGCGAAGCCGATGACATTATTGCTTCAAAAGGCGTTCCGCAAAATAATCTCGATGGCACATATTTGCTGTCTACGACATATGGGCTTGGTGAACAGGTTACCGGCCGCAGTTCGATGTCGCATCTTAACGCGGGTTTCCTTAATCTGGCGTTTTGGGATGGCCGGGCAAGCGGAACATTTCGCGACCCGATCACAAATGCGATCATCCTCAACACCGGCGGAGCACTCGAGAGCCAGGTGCTTGGGCCGCCTGTCAGTTCGACAGAAATGGCGCACACGGGCCGTGATTGGAACCAGGTTGCTGCACGTGTTGCTGAGTCAAGGCCTTTGGCGATTGCCTCGAATATTCCGGCGGCTCTTAACACATGGATAGGAGGACGCGGCTACAGCGATCTTTTCAATGAGGCTTTTGGAACTCCTGATGTAACTCCTTCCCGCATCGCTCTTGCGATCGCGACCTATGAGCGAACCCTTTACACCGATCAGGCACCGGTTGACCTGGCAAACGCTGGTATTACGCCTTTGACTCAACAGGAACAAAACGGACGAAATCGTTTTGTGCAGATCGAATGCGCCGTGTGTCACGCAGGTGCATTGACCAGCGACAATAGTTTCAGATACATAGGTGTCCGTCCGCAAAACGACGACACCGGACGATTTCAGGTGACAGGAAACAACGGCGATCTTGGCAGGTTTAAAACTCCAAGCTTGAGGAATGTCGAGCTTCGCGGCACGTTCTTTCACAACGGTCGTTTTAATACTCTCGATCAGGTTGTAGCGTTCTACAATCGCGGCGGCGACTTTAACGCCCCGAATAAGGATCCGGATGTTCGGCCTCGCGGGCTTAATGCGGCGCAGCAGGCTGAGATTGTAGCATTCCTGAAAAGGCCGCTTACTGACCCGCGTGTTACCGCTGAGTTGCCGCCCTTTGACAGGCCGACTTTATATGCCGATTCAAATAGAGTCCCGCAGATCACGGGCACGGGTCGTACTGGATCAGGAGGCATCGTTCCTCAGATCAAAGCGATCTCACCACCACTAGCCGGCAATCCAAACTTTACGGTTTCGGTTTCAGGTGCACTTGGAAATGCGAATGCAATATTAGTGATCAATTCCAGTGACCCAGGCGTGGGACTTGTAATTCCTGCATCTGGCTCGCTTAGAAGAATTACTACTACAACACAGAATACCGGTGCTGGAAATGGCTGGGCATCAGTCAGTTTCCAACTCCCGAACACTATTCGTGTAGCGGACAAAACATTCTATGCACGCTGGTATGTCGAAGATCCTTCAGCTGTTGGTGGATTTTCCGTGTCGCAGATCGCAAAATTTACTGTCTTCGGCTCCAGTATAATTGCAACTGTAGATACCGACGTTTTTGCATTTGACTAAGGCAAGGTCTGAGTCTTGATCCAATTTATGACCGGGCGTCAATTCGACAGCCCGGTCATTTTTATTTTACCGATGCAGTCTGTCAGTTTTTTCCACTCATCAAGCGCAAGCGTTTCGGCACGACGTCGGCCATCGATGCCGGTATGTTCCAGAATGCCTGAGGCGTCCGCAAATATTGGTTTAAGGTTATTGAGGATATTTTTTCTCTTTTGAGAAAACGACATACTCACGATCTTTCGAAAAAGAATTTCATCTGAGACTGCCGATTCTTTTGGTGTCAGACGCACAACAGCACTCCACACTTTTGGAACAGGCTGAAATGCTTGCGGCGAAACATCAAAGAGATATTCGGCATCAAATGCGTTCTCAACAAGCACGCTCAGAAAACCCCGCTCTTTTCCACCTGGCGAAGCAGTGATACGCTCGACAACTTCTCGCTGAAACATTAAAACAAGGCTCAAAAAAAGATGACGCTGTTCCATCAATCGTTGTAGGATCGGAGTCGAGATATTGTAAGGCAGGTTTGCGACAAGTTTGGCTTTTTCAGCGACTCCGTAGGTTTTTAAAACGTCGGGAAAATTAACATTCAAAGCGTCGTCGTTGATCAAATTAAAATTGCTTAATGAATCAAACCGCTCACGCAACAACGTGATCATGTCACGGTCGAATTCGACGGCAATAACTTTACACGCATCTTCAAGCAATCGCCCGGTCAATGCTCCTTGTCCTGGACCGATCTCGATCACCGTCTCGTTATTTTGAAGATCGAGCGCATCAACGATCCGGTTAACTACCGTTTCGTCGCGTAAGAAATTTTGTCCAAGCGATTTTTTTGCCCGCATAAGCCTCTGGCCTCAGGCGGTTGGATAGCCGGTGATCTCGATGTCGTCGCCCAGGCGTTCGATGGAAATGTCGGTTAGACGCATCGCCTCCGCGAGCGAGTCTGCGCCGGCACCGGAAACTGCATTCGGAGCCTCACGGCCTCCGATGATGAATGGAGCAGCGATGAACGTAACCTTATCGACAAGCTTAGCATCGCAGAATGCGCCCGCGATCTCGCTTCCGCCTTCGACGAGGACGCTTTGAATATCTCGGCTTTTCAGCTCGTCCAAAACGCCTTTCAGATCACGTCCGCCCATTGGCGATACGACAACATCCGCACCCAATGCACGCAGGACGGACACTTTGCCTGCGTCATGATTGTTTGTAAAAATAATGGTCGGCGTTTCGCTGGCTGTTGAGATCAAATTCGAAACCGCTGACAGCCGCAGTTGATTGTCTAGCACGACACGCACTAGCGGCCGGCGGCGCGGTTTGCCGCTGCGGTCTGTGAGGATCGGATTATCGACGATCGCCGTGTTGCCGCCGATGAGAATAGCGTCGTGCTCGTGACGAAGTTCGTGAACACGTTTAATAGCGTCGCCGCCCGACAAGGCCGTCGAAACGCTGTGGTTCAGCGAAATGCGTCCGTCGAGCGACATTGCGAGCTTAAGATGCACAAACGGTCTTTGCTTTTTGTGCCAGCAAATAAATTTCTCGTTCTGCTTTGCAGCTTCGTCGGCGAGTATGCCGGTGACGACCTCAACACCGGCATTTCGCAGAGCCTCAAAACCGCGTCCCGAAACAAGCGGATTCGGATCTTCTATCGGGCAAACTACACGCTTGATACCAGCGTTTATGAGGGCTTCAGTGCAAGGCAGCGTCTTGCCGTGATGAGAGTGAGGTTCGAGCGAAACATACGCCGTCGCACCTTTCGCCTTATCACCCGCTTGCTCAAGTGCAATGACCTCGGCGTGCGTGACATTGTCGTAGATGTAAGTTCCCTCACCGACAATTTCACCATCTGCGGAAACGATGACACAGCCGACAAGCGGATTTGGCGAAACGAGGCCGATGCCGAGAGCGGCTAATTCCATTGCTCGGCGAGTTAATTCAATGTCATGATCTGCAAATTTCATTTAATTAAAAAGGCCGTTCACATAACTCTCCGCATCAAACACCATCAGATCGTTGACCTGTTCGCCGATGCCCACGTAGCGGATCGGCAGGTTGAGTTCCTTGGCGATGGCGACGGCGATGCCGCCTTTGGCGGTGCCATCGAGTTTCGTTAACACAATGCCGGTGACGTCGGCGGTTTTCATAAATTGACGTGCCTGTTCGAGTCCGTTCTGGCCGGTGACAGCGTCGATGACGAGTAATGTTTCGTGCGGCGCGCCCTCGACCTCACGCGAGGATATACGTTTCATCTTTTCAAGCTCGGCCATCAAATTCGCCTTGTTGTGCAGGCGTCCCGCCGTATCGACGATCAGCACGTCCGAGTTTCTAGCTTTCGCTGCCGCCAAAGCGTCAAACAAAACTGCTGCCGGGTCAGTTCCCTGCTTTTGCTGTATCAATTGGACGCCAGCGCGAGTCGCCCAGATCTCAAGCTGATCGTTCGCCGCCGCTCGAAAAGTGTCGGCGGCGCAGATGAGCACGTCGTTGCCTTCGTGCTTGATGCGTTGGGCGAGCTTGCCGATGGTCGTGGTTTTGCCGACGCCGTTTACGCCGACAACCATCAGGACATACGGCTTGATCGATTCGTCAATGGTGCGTTCGTCGGCTACGCCTCGCTCGGTCGAATGATGGAGAATGTCGAGCAACTCCTTTTTCATCGCGGCCTTCAGGGCGACAAGATCGCTGATCTCCGCCCGCGAAACGCCCTTCCTCACGCTGTCAAGCACCTGCATCGTCGTCGCCACGCCGATGTCGGTGGAGATGAGCATTTCCTCAAGCTCGTCCAGGAACGCTTCGTCGATCTGCTTTCGCCCCTCGAAGATCGTATCGAGCCGGTTATTGATCGAATGCCGCGTTTTCTCGATGGCCTTTGTAAAGCGGACGCCGATCTCCCGCTCGACGGCCTCTTCCTGTGCCTTTAGCTCCTCGATAGATTTATCGAGGCCAAGCACCGAGCTCGAAAATTTGTCTTCCTTCTTCCTACGCCAAAAAAATGCCATATAGATAGAGTTTAGCCACGAATGACACGAAAAACACGAATAAGAAGTGTATTCTCATTCGTGTGATTCGTGCAATTCGTGGCTAATTTCCTTAAGCCGCTTCATATTCGAAGTGTTTGATCATATCGGGAACGACGCGAGTGCTGAGCGAAAGTATTTCGATACCAACCACTCTTTCGTCTTTATCATAATCGAGGACTATACCCGGCTGGACCTCTTCTGATTCGACAATTGCCGACTCGTCCAACCTTAAATAAAGTGCATCATTTTCGCTATCCACTTTCAGTTTCATATTTCACCTCAAACGCCGGTCAAAAAATACTGTAACTATCCGGTTTGGCTCGACTGACTCATTGATTATAACACGCAATGTGCGTCCGCCATGCTCTTCGATACGTTTGACGTAATGAGTGTTTCCATCCGCTTCGAGCGTCTTTTTCTGCGGATCGTCAACCGTTCGCCAAACCCACGCCTCATCAATACCGCGTTCGGCGATCATCACCTTTGCATGTGACGAGAACTCGATCAATATAAGTCTCCCTGCGGCCCACGCCGCAAACTAAAGAGTATAAAAGAATATTGTAGGTCGGACAAACATCTGTCAGAATCGGGAGCGATAGCGACTGGATTCTTGCGAAGCTCGTCACTTAGTGCTAATCTTCCACGTCAAAATTAAAAATTAATTTGGAGAAGTTCAGAGATGAAAAGAACTGTTGTTTGCGCCGTTTTTGTCCTCTTTCTTGGTCTTTCGGCATTGGCTCAGGATTCCGTTACCGTTATCTCGATTAAGGCTAACTTGCGCGGAACTCCTGCGACAAACGGAATCGTTGTCACAACCGTAGATCAGGGAGAAACATTCGAACTAATAAAAGACAAAAGTCCGTGGTATCTGGTTCAAACCCCTAAATACGTCGGATGGATACATGGGAATTCTATTCGCGTGGATGAGGCCTGGAGGTCTGCCCTGACTCGCCCGATTACGGTCACACGAGACAATGATACGCCGCGTACAACTACAAAACCATTGACTGGAACTGCGGAAGACTCTCCTTTTCGCGAGGAATATGTTGGTGGTGACACTTCTGTTATTAACATTTCAAATAGTTCAAACAGAACAATGAACCTTGATTTTGGTGGCGCACGATACGTTCTGGCTAATGGTGAGAAAAAAACGCTTGAGGTATCGGGTGGAAATTATGAATTTACAGCAAGCGCTCCAGGAGTTCGGTCAAAAACAGGCGTAAGAGAGTTTAAGAAAGGTTCTAGTTACACTTGGGACTTTTTTGTTATTACGGTCAGACGATAGGACAAACACTGACTGGCACATGCGGTTGACAAATTTATCGTTCCTTTTTATGATGTTTGCATCGATCAAGGGAAATTGGGGGGAACGCAGTTAATGCGGGCGGTTCGGATTGATGATATGTCATGACATATCGTTAATATGAAGCGTCATATCGTTCATCGGTGGCATCAGATAATTGATCTGATGCATCAGAACGTTCATCTGGCAGGTCACATCGTTGATCTGATGTCATCGATGTTTGATACTTGCCCTGCGAACCTTCATTTTTCCCGCTAAAACGTCGATATATCCTAAAAACACTAAATTAAGAGGAGGAATTTGTTTTATGGCAAATCCAAAAACACAACGGCTCAGCCCGAATACACGGCAGGACGATCTGGACGCATTTGCAGCATTAAAAGCGATCGTCGGATACACGCCTGCAAACCCTGCCTATACCATCGCAAACGGCAATAACGCCAAGACGCTGATGGACGGCCAGCAAACCACTGAGGTCCAGGCCAAAGCCGCCGCGGACGCCGCCCGCGATAATGCCTGCAACTCAGAATGGGGATTTCACGATTACATACTCGGTGCCAAAGATCAGGTCAGAGCACAATTCGGCCCGAACTCGAACGAGGTCCAGTCACTCGGCCTCAAGAAAAAGTCCGAGTATAAATCAAAGTCCAAATCCAAAGCCGCAACGCCGTAGGTTGTTGTTAATTGAAATCGTCGTTGATAATACCGAAATTGGTGATTATCAACGACGTTAGTTGCTATAGCGGCTGAGCCTTATGAGTGTTTCTAGAAAAATAATTGCAATATTCGCAGTAATTCTCTTACTGATTATTTTGATTCCATTGCTCTACACTGGCGCCCTGTTTGTGGCGTACGACTTCAATCTGGACTTTCTATCAATTGATTCGTGCTTGGATTCTGGAGGTGCCTGGAACTACACAACGAGAAGTTGTGAACACTAAAACGCCCAGTTATGCATGTTGCGTAATTTACTTCTAGCTACTTCAACCGCTCGTCTTTTTCGATGCGGCCGTCGCGGATGGTGAGGACGCGATGAGCACGGGAGGCGATGTCGGGTTCGTGGGTGACGACGATGATCGTGTTGCCTTCTTCGTGAAGGCGTTCAAAAAGATGCATGATTTCCATGCTGGTCTTGGAGTCCAAAGCTCCGGTCGGTTCGTCGGCGAGAAGGATCGAAGGGTGATTCACAAGCGCCCGCGCGATCGCTACACGCTGCCGCTGTCCGCCGGAAAGCTCATTCGGACGATGCGTAACGCGGTCGCCGAGTTCGACTGCGGCGAGAGCCGCGTGGTCTTCACCAAGGAGACCGGGCTCACCAATGGCGGCTTCGGTCTGCTCAACTCGACG
>JANMDA010000412.1:0-3992 GCA_031376085.1 Chloracidobacterium sp. | reverse complement strand
CGCGATCTCAAGCAGGAGATTTGGTTCGAGCGCGGCATTCTGGATCTTTAGGATCGCTACGGCATCGGACGGGTCTTCGAGGCCGCTGAACGACCATGTCACCTGATGGTCTTCGTTGAGAAGGATAGTTTCGGTGATCGCCGCGAGAGCAGCATCGAGTTCACGCCGGGTCGCAAGAGGCCGTAAAAGCGCAAACCGATCCACGCCCATCGGTGTCTGGGCATTGCGGCTGACAAGCTCAAGGAGCTTGGCGTATTCTAATGTTTCGAGTGAGTAGCTATTCAAAATAATTTTTAGCCGCAGATTAACGCAGATGACGCAGATCAGAATAATAAGTTCGATCTGTATTTATCGGCGTTCATCTGCGGTAATTCTTATTCAACAATTATTCCTTTCCAAAATGCGACATAGCCTTCGATATTCTTGGCATCGGGTTTTGCCTCAGGGTAATACCAGGCGGCGTCTTTGTTTGTGTCGTCACTTACATTGACATCATAGTAGCTTGCGGTACCCTTCCAGCCGCAAACAGTGTGTGTTTCGGATGGTGAAAAGTATTCCCGATCAATCGAATGGGCAGGGAAATAATGATTGCCTTCGACCACTATCGTGTCGTTGCTTTCAGCTAGAACTGTGCCGTTCCATATTGCTTTCATGATTTATAAAAACCTCTCTTTTACATCCTGCGTCGGGATCATGCAGGCATCTTTTTTCCCAAATATCCGGTATCGATTTTTCGCAAAAGTCATATAAAAAAAATCGCGAATCACAGCCGGGACTATAATAAAAACATACGCGATTGGCATAATGCCGCCCAAACCTTTTGCTATTCGCAATCCGGCGGTCGAGTGTGTAAACGCCTGATCGTCTTCGATCAAAATGATAGAGTCAACGTCTTCGCCGATGCCATATTTCGACCGTAATTTCTGCCCGACCTCAGATTGCAGCGGTGCGAACTTGAATCTTCGTAAGCGATCGTGACGAATAATAAAATTCACCGAGTCGTTGCAAAAATTGCATACGCCGTCAAACAAAACGATCGAACTCATAAATAAAATTCTACAGCAATTTTCGGATAGATTTCAGTGCCGCAAGCGAATAAACTCAAAAACATGGAAACAGAAGTTTTTTGGCGGGCGATTCAGGCGAAAGACGCGAGGTTTGACGGTGCGTTTGTTTTTGGTGTGAAGACGACGGGCATTTTTTGCAGGCCATCTTGCACCGCGAAACCGGCAAAACGAGAAAATGTGGAGTTTTTCGATGGAATTGAGCGTGCAGAGACAAGCGGCTTTCGAGCGTGTCTGCGTTGCAAGCCAAAACTAAAAAACACCGCAGATCCGCAGATAAAGATGGTGCTTCGGGCGTGCGAACTGATGGACACGGACGATCAGCTTTCACTCGATGATTTAAGTGCGGAATTCGATCTTAGTCCATCGCATTTTCAGCGAACGTTCAAAGAGATCGTCGGCATCTCGCCAAAAAAATACGGCGAAGCGAAACGATTGGAACGGTTCAAACACGAGATCAAAGACGGCAGCGATATCGTAACTGCGATGTATGAGGCCGGTTACGGATCTAGCAGCAGGCTTTACGAAAGGGCGTCGGAAAATCTCGGAATGACGCCTGCAATTTATAAAAAAGGTGGAAAGGGAATGAATATCAATTACATGATTACGGATTGTGAATTAGGAAAATTGTTGGTGGCACGGACGCCTCGCGGTATTTGCAGCGTGACGTTTGGCGACAGTGTCAAAGAATTGCGCGAAGGGCTGTCGAAAGAGTTTCCAAACGCGGAGATCGCGGAGGACGCAGAGAATTTAAGATCTTCGGTGGAGGATATTCTGAAATATCTGGCGGGCAAAAATAAGCGTCTCATTCTGCCGCTCGACTTGCAGGCTACTGCGTTTCAGATGCAGGTTTGGGATTTTCTAAGAAAGATTCCTTACGGCGAAACGCGATCATACAGTGAGGTTGCCGAATCGCTAGGCGATAAGAAAAAAGTTCGTGCGGTCGCTCAGGCTTGTGCCAAAAACCGCGTAGCAGTGGTTATCCCCTGCCACCGCGTTATCGCCACCGACGGCAAACTCAGCGGCTATCGCTGGGGCATCGAACGCAAAAAAACTCTTTTGGAAGCAGAAGGTGCCATTAAATAACCCCAGTAAAAAAATAAAAAAGCCTCGAATCTCAATATTTATCCATTGTTTTTTGACAGGAAGTGTGCCATAATTTCATCCTCACTTAGCACAAGAAAAAAAATAACAGACTTTTCCGACAAGTCTCAAAAGGAGGAGCAGTATGGGAAATGTGGTCAATCGCCGCATCCAATGGCTTAAATTTGGATTGGTGCTCGTTTTTGCGTGCGCGGCACTTTATTGGTTTGGCCAGTCGGCCGGAGCACAGTTGATCGACAAGACGCGTAATCCGAACGCGGCTGGCGCGGGCATTGCAAAGTCGTTCGCGCAGCAGATCGGTGCGGGCACGGGCAATTGGACAACGCCGGATTCTTCGTCGTTTATCATTCATCGCGATCCTTTTCGCTCGATAAGGCGTGGAAGACAGTTGTTTCAGAGGAAATTTTTGAGGCCTGAGGGACAAGGACCGATCGCTGGCGACAGCATCGGTAACATTGCCGATAATTTGCAGTTTGGAGCCGGAATGGCCGACAGTTGCGCAGCGTGTCACGGGCGGCCTCGAGGTTCGGGAGGTGTTGGCGGCGATGTCGTTACGAGGCCCGACAGTCGGGACGCACCGCACCTTTTCGGACTTGGTTTGAAGGAAATGCTCGGTGATGAGATTACTACCGAGCTGCGTGCCATCAGGACAAGCGCTGCTGCACAAGCTGCGCAGACAAATCATACAGTCTCCAAAGTCCTCAAGAGCAAGGGCATCAATTACGGCAGAATAAAAGCATTTCCGAACGGCACTTTTGACACTTCGGACGTTGACGGTGTCGACGCCGATTTGCGTGTTCGTCCGTTTTTCCATCACGGTGGGACGATCTCGATGCGTGAATTCATCGTCGGAGCTCTTAACAACGAAATGGGCCTGCAGGCGGTCGATCCGCAATTAATGACTGCTCATAATGGCGGACGTATCACGACTGAATCAGGAATGGTTCTCGACGGCTCGCTTGACCAGATCGAAGGTCCGCAGGCAGCTGACGCGTTGGCCGATCCGGACGGTGATGGAGTGGTTAACGAGGTTCCTGCGAGTATCGTTGAGCATATGGAGTTTTATCTGCTCAACTATTTTAAGCCGGGCCAATACGCGCAGAACCAGCAAACAGCGAGGGGCAGGCAACAGTTTCAGGCAGTGGGCTGTGCTCAGTGCCACGTTGCCAACCTGACAATAAATCGAGACCGACGCGTCGCCGATGTTGAGACTGTCTATGACTCAGAACACGGCATTTTTAACAGTTTATTCTCGACCGCTCAGCCGCTTTTTTCAAGTGTGCATGACAGCAACACTTATCCCGATTGGAAAAAGCCAAACAGCGCCGCTTTTCTGGTCAAAAATATTTTCACAGACCTTAAGCGTCACGATGTAGGGGCGGCGTTTTACGAGAGAAACTACGACGGGACGATGAGAACGACGTTTATGACTGAGCCGCTTTGGGGCGTCGGGACAACGATGCCGTATGGACATGACGGTCGGAGCATTAACCTGATGGAGGTTATTCTTCGTCACGGCGGGGAAGCTCTTGATTCGAGAAATACATTTGCGGCGCTTAATGACAACAGGCAGAGTGACATACTTGCGTTTTTGAATTCGCTGATCCTGTTTCCGCCCGATGACACGGCGTCGAATCTCGATCCGGGAAATCCCGGAGCGCTCGGATTTCCGCAAAACGGGCATGGAAGCCTAAAGCTCACTGTGCTTTTTAACGATCCAACGGATTCAGAATAAGAGATTTTAGCCGCAGATTAACGCGGATCGGAAAAGGATTTATTCTTGATTTTTCCGATCCGCGTTAATCTGCGGCTAAAAGAATTACT